>NZ_QVFI01000019.1:734-80143 GCF_003433845.1 Absiella sp. AM09-50 | reverse complement strand
AGAATTGATCTGAATGGAACGTTTGGTTCATCAGTAAAGCAATCTTCAAATCCTCTGCGATAGTGGAACTGGTATTTGTCTTTATCTGTTGGCCATACGTATTTTCCTCCAACATCCCAAATGAATGGGTGGAACTGATACTGTAATACATCTTTCTTATAGTTGTATAACATCATGATTTCCTGTGGATCTGCTTTGAAGTTTGTCCATACATCATAGTGGAATGGAATCACTACTTTACACTGTAATGCTTCTGCCATTCTTAAGATATCCACACTTGTCATCTTATCCTGGTTTCCGATTGGGTTTTCTCCATATGATCCTAACGCTACATCGATATCATAATCTTTTCCATGTTTTGCGTAATATGTGGAATAGTGAGAATCTCCACTGTGGTAAATGCTTCCTGCTGGTGTCTTAATGATATAGTTGACTGCTTTTTCATCCATATCTGTTGGGCATACGCCTCTGACATCCTCATCATTTGTAACTAAGCATGTTCTATCGAAGCTGTCCACAACGATGATTTCTGTATCTTTTACTTTTACAACATCGCCTGGTTTTACTGTGATACAACGTTCTGCTGGTACACCATAACTTAACCATTTTTCAACACTCTTTGCTGGTCCGATGAATGGTACATCGCCTTCACAGTTCTTTAATACTGCTGCTGCATAGAATGGATCGATGTGATCGTTGTGATAGTGTGTTGATAATACTGCGTCTACTTTTGTGACTGCGAATGGATCGTATACGATTGGCGCAGCTCTTAAGTTTGGCTGTGTCATACGTCCGCCTGTCATGTTTCTCATCTGGTGGAATGGTGCCATTTCTTTTGTTTTCTTTGTACGTTTACCATTTCCAAACCATAAGTCGATAGAGATGTTTGTGTCGTTTTCTGTTTTGATCCAAAGACCTGTACAGCCGATCCACCACATTGCGAATGTTCCTTTTTCTACTACTTCCTGATCGATTTCTTCATTCAGCCATGTTCCCCATTCTGGGAATGCGCCAAGAATCCATGATTCTCTTGTTATTTCATCTACTTTACTCATTATATTATATCTCCTATCCCTTGAATATTAATTCAAAGCAGTTTTTCTTTGTGGCATTTCTACATACTTCTAAGAATTTATCAATATCTTCTTTTGTGGTATAAAGATAAATACTAGCACGAATTGTGGAATAATCTTCTAATCGATCTACTAATAATTTTGAGCAATGTTGTCCTGTTCTAACTGCAATACCATGATGATTAAAATATTTAGCAACATCTAATCCAAAGATATCTTTTACATTAAATGTTATGATACCTGTTGTTGTATCGGGATTATAAAGCTTGATATGATCCATTTTCTTTAATTCAGAAATTGCATAATCGTGTAGTTCTACTTCATGTTGGTGTATGTTCTTCATGCCTAAAGTTTCTAAATATGTGATTGCGGCATCTAATCCGAAAATTGCTTCTAAAGGCTGTGTTCCTGCCTCAAATTTATATGGTGGCTGTTTTAATTGAATATTTCCACACATATCATAATTAGCATTACTGGCGCCACCTAAAAATAAGGTATCCATAGATTGTAAAAGTTCCATTTTTCCATAAAGTACACCTATGCCAGTTGGTCCACACATTTTATGTCCAGAAAATGCTAAAAAATCACAATCCATTTCTTGTACATCTGTAGGCAAATGTGGCACACTTTGGGCACCATCTACCAATACCAAAGCACCGTATCGATGGGCTACTTCGCAAATTTCTTTCATTGGCGCAATATAGCCTAATACATTTGTGATATGCGCTGTTACAATCATTTTAACATGTTCATCCATCATGGATGAAACAGCTTCAGCTGTTAATTCGCCTTTTTCATTTAAGGGAATGTATTTTAAAACAGCACCTTTTTCTTCTACAACACGCATCCAAGGCAAGATACAGGAAGCATGTTCAGCTTCTGTTGTTAATACAACATCACCTTTTTTTAAATGCTTTCTTCCATATCCATATGCTACCAGATTTAATGCGCCACTTGCTCCACTTGTAAATACGATTTCTCTTGTTTTTTTCGCATGAATAAAATCAGCTACATGTTTTCGTGCATGCTCAATACGTTCATCCACTAGATAACTGAAATCATAATCACCTCTATTTGCATTGGCACTATAATTTCTATAATAATCACATACGGCATCAATCACACTTTCTGGTTTTAATGTCGTCGCACAATTATCAAGAAATATATAAGGATGCTCTTGCATGTTTTTTTTCAACATCGGGAAATCTTTTCTTATATTATAGACATCGTACATAGTATCTCCTTCCCATATACAGAAAGCAGCGAAAGATGATCAATCGCTGCTTCCGTTCATTATTTCATTTCATTTGGAAAATGTTCTTTAATGGCATTGATCAATGTTTCTTTTACACCATCTAGATCTACCAAATTTTTTGTTTGTGCTAATACAGCATCAGTTGGTGGAAGCATAGAAGACCATTCTGGACTTGTTAATACTAAATCAGTATTAGAAAGATAAGCCAATGCTTCACCAAAAGCACAAGATTCTACTTCTGCATCAATATTATTTTCATCACAAATTTTTCTAACATTGATTTTTAAGATTGTACTTGTACCCATTCCATTACCACAAACACATAAGATTTTTAACATAAACGTTTCCTCCTTAGCCAATTTTGGTCTTTGTTTTATGTTATTTTAATTAAGCGATGACTGGTTCAATGCCCATCAGTTTAGCGAATTCTTCAAGGTCTTTTGTATAATCTCCATATACCCATGCATAGTGATGTCCGAAATCAGCTTCTTTTTCATGGAAATCTCTTGCATCAGCAACTTTGAATACAACAGCATGACGACATTCCTGAGTTAAGAAATCATCGCATCCTGTGATTTCACCTTTTGCAATCATCATCTTATCCATTCTAGGACTCATGTTGATCATTGTAATAGTTTCACCTTTATCTTTCGCAAAGTCATAGCGCATTGTTGCACCCCAGTTGCCCTTTGTGAAACTTACATAATCGATTGGAAGATCTGGTTCATCATAACCCTTCATTTTCTTAGTACAAACATCGTGCAGAATTCTCATTGTATTGTTTTCCATATCTTGTACACGAACCATACAGTTACCCATATGTGGAGATTTTCTAGCAATATTCATCAGAATTGCCAATGAGATAACAGAACCAACATCAGCTGCACAAGCTGCAGGAATTCCTTCGTCTTTTAATAGAGAGTTTGTTAAACAGAATGTTAAATGACGTTTATTCAATTCCATAGTTGCACACATTTCAAAGCAAGGAATTGTGAATGCACTACAGTTATAAAGATTTAACATCTTATTTACTGCCAAGTAGAAACGAACGTCGTTTACTACATTTTCAGCTGGCATGTGTACACCGTTTGCTTCAGTTACTAGTTTTTCTGCAATACGTTTTGCTTCTTCATTTTCTTCATCTGTAAATTCATCCATAATCTTAAAGAATTCTAATCCATTATAATTAAGGATTTCCATTCCAAAACGATCTGTAACATCCTGAAGATTGATAAATGAGCTTACACAACCAAATGATAATACATTGTTTCTCAATGCATACAATAATTTTGTATCTTTCAACGCTTTTCTAGCTTTTAATAAACGGAAAGTTCTATTTAAATCATCATAGTTTAATGCGTTATACATTTCATTAAAGCCTAATGCACGCATGTGTGCTGTAGCATCAATGCCGCCTAAACGAGAATATTTACTTGTTGATAATGGACAGAATGCCAATGGTTTATTGGTTCTCTTCGCAAGAATTGTTGATACATAAGATATAAGTCTTGTACCAGAAATTAAATATACATCTACTTCATCATTTCTTGAAGTTGCTTCTTCAACTGCTTCATCAGGAACTGCGAAATCTTCATGCCATTCGATGAATTTTGTATCTAGTAATTCAACATATCTGTGATCAACATATTTAGCAATATCATCATTGAAGTTTGCTAAATCTTTTTGAGCTGCGTTATAATCAAATTCGTAACTCAATTCTTCTCCACACCCATAACGACAAGGCCCCATAAATGCGTGTTTGTGCATTAGGCTGACAAACACTGGCTGTACTACTAATTTTTCATTAACTTTACTGTTTTTATGCATAATGTTACCTCCTATTAATATTTATATCTGTAGGCTTATGCTCCTACTGGTATACCTAACATTGATCCAATAGCTTTTAAGATTCCGATGATTGCTACCCATACAGTTGCATAGTCTGCACTACCTTGCCACCATGATAAGCCAGTCATCTGAACAGCTAACATAGAACCGAAAATCTGAACAAAACCGTTCAAAGTACAAATAACACCAGCTGCTTTCCATCCACCAAATTTATTAGCGAAGATTGCAATTGTTGCGTTATCGAAGAACAATGGAATAAATCCAGGAATTAAGAAGATTGGAGTCTTAAATACGATCAATCCTAATAATCCAAGAACCTGTCCAACAGTACCAAATACAAGACCTAATACAACTGATTTAGGTGCGAAAGCGAAAGTTGCTGCACAGTCTACACCAGCTACTGCACCAGGTAATAATTTTTCAGAAATACCTTTGAATGACATCATAATTTCACCAACAAACATACGTACACCAGCTAACAGTACATAGATGTTTGCTGTTAATGTAATTGTAATCCAGAATAGGAATACAAGATTGTTTGTTAAACCAGCTTGTGCTAAACCTTCAGGTCCACGCAGCCAGTCAATATTTTTAGATCCAATAACCAAGAAGATAATTGCGACTGACAAGAACATTACCAATGCTGTTGCGATAACGTTATCCTGTAGGATATTTAATGAAGCAGGTAATTTCTTCTTTTCAATATCGTCTTTCTCAGGGTTTCCAATAAATGGAGCCACTTTATAAGCGATATAACTTGCAAACATCTGCTGGTGAGCAACTGTGAAGTCTGCGCCAGTAATCAAATGTGTTGGTTTTATCAACATTGTTGAGAAAATTCCCCAATATAATGCTGTAATAATTGAAGCAATAATAATGGTTGGAATCATACCAGTACCTAAGAACTTCCATACGATGTAAGTTGAGATACCTGCCTGTACGATCATTGCATTTCCAGTTAAATATACAGCTCTGATTTTTGTATATTTACGTAAAGCAACAAAGATTAAGTTTAAGATAAATGCCACAAGTAATGTATAAATTCCCCAGCTAGCTCCTGTTCCTGAGCCTAGTATTGCATCCATTTTTTCATATGCGGCAGTCATTGTAGGATAAGTGTTAAGTCCGGCACCAGTAATTCCTGTAGCAGTTTGTATTGCGACAATCAGCTTATTGAAGTTCGCAATCAAAGCACCAGAACCCATACCCATAACGATAATACCAATTGCTGCTTTTAATGCTCCTGTTAATGCTTTTGAAAATTTCTGATTCATTGCCAGGTAACCGATTAATACGATTAAACCAATCAAGATAAACGGTTGACCGAATATCTGTTTTAACAACAAATCTAATAACCAATTGAAATCCATTTTGTTTCTCCTTCCTCATTTTGAGCGACAGGTCTTATTATAGAATTTTTTATATCAAACTATTCATATTTTCCTGCCTTGTTGATAGCGCTTGCAAACACTTTACGATTAGATTATGCGCTGTAATAAGCAATTCGTCAATAAAATTTTACGAATATTGTTCATTTTATACGAATTTTATCGCCTGTTTTGTCTGTTTTTTATTTTTTATGTACATTTTTATGCATGTTCTCATGAAATCAAACATTTATCAAAATATGTTATGTTTGATATATTCTGACACACCATCTTCATCATTAGATAGTGTAAAATCCGTTGCTGCTTTTTTAACATTTTCACTTGCATTCGCCATAGCAACACTATGTTTAGCACAAGCAAACATACTTAAGTCATTATCGTAATCTCCAAATACAATAACATTTTCATCAGTAATATTCATTGCTTTTTTTATTGCTTCTATACCAGAATATTTAGATACTTCAGGATGAAATACACCCATTAATCCATACCCTGTACTTTCATTTTTTACATGATCTAGTTTTGAAACATAGTCAGAAAATGCGCTTAATCTATCTGGCTCATCATATGCTACGATTTTGATTACATCTTTTATGAAATCATGACACCCAGTTAACTCAATTGGAGTTGCTGGTAATTTAATTGGATATCCCTTGCTTTTTGCTAATGCTTCATAATCTGTTATTCTTTTCATTAAAACTTCACTGTCTTTCACATAATACATATGATCTGTTGTATAAGTCATTGCCACCATATCGTGTTCATACAAATACTCATAAATTTTTTCTTTAACACCATCATCTAAACATTCTTTATATAAAATTTCTCCATCTATTGATTTCACATAAGCCCCATTGCATGATAATAAATAATCAGCACCACCAATTGCTTCAGAATAAACAGACATCATCTGATCATAACGCCCACTTGCATAACATACACATATACTTCTTTGCTTTGCTTCTTTTAACGTATCAATACTTGCCTTTGTCAATTCTTTTTTGCTGTTTAACAAAGTGCCATCTAAATCACATACAATTAATTTTATTTTATCGTTTTTCATATTTTTACTCCTCTTCTAAAATAATTTCTAAATCTTTTTTTAATTTGCAAATTATCTGTTCATAAATTTTTCTGCCTTTTTCTTTTGTTGCTATAGCAGGATTTCCAAAGGCTCCTGATTTGTTAAAATTGCGCCAACTATCCCCGCGAAGCTGTTGTTTCCTATTTGCACCTTGATCTTCTACTACTGCTTTCGTCAAATCTACATCTTTTTCATTCAAATACAACATCAAAGAAGTTTCCAGTTCTCCTGCATGCCAAATACCATTTGGTAAAGATGAGTCAAGTAAGTAAGAAACATCTTTATCAATGTTTGGGTAAGATAAAATATATATTTCTTGAAATCCATCTTCCTTTATTTGCCTTTGTATCTTTTTTAAGCAACTTAAATTTCCATTATGGAATGAATATAAAATTACTTTTGACACTTTCGCACGCATCATACTTTTTACAACCTCTTCACCATACATCATCAACACATCTTCATTTATTGAAACAGTACCTTCATAATCTTTAGCAGACCATACCTGTCCAAATGTTATTGCTGGATAATGATGTATCTTAAAATCCTGTTCTAAAGACTCCACTATTGCATTCATAATTTGTGTGTCTGTATCCATGGGAAGATGATAACCATGTTCTTCTACCGAACCAAACAGTAACATAACTGGCTGTCCTGTAAGTTTTTCTTTTGCATTTTTCCAACTAACTTTTGATAAATCCATTTTACAACCTCCTTTTCTGCTAACCTCCAAAATATTGTTAGCTCTTACATTTTTTATATCATATCATTCATTTAATTCAATGTTTTTTAGGAACACTTGTGCGTTTTTATGGATTTTTTAGTATTTAATAGGTGTTTTAATTCATTTTATGATTGTTTTATACCATTCAGCGTGGTATCATGACCATAGAAGCAATCAAATGGAGGTGCGATCATGTACTATTTAAATTTATTAATTTCAATTCTACTAATTTTAGGATGTTTTTATATCCTTTACATGGTCATTAAACGAAACAAAAAAATTCTAGTGAAAGGTCATGATGATATCTTTACAATTGCCTTAATCATGTTTTTTGTAATTATCATATTTCCAATCACAGAAAAAATCACGCTTATGGAAATTGTAAGAAACATTTGTGTGTACACATTCCTATTTTCAACATTTGCAATTAGAAGAGGCATTAGTGATAATGGTTTTGAAAAAGTCTTTTTTACTATTTCTTGGAATACTGTGGATAAAATTGAAGTATCTGTTTGTCAACAGTCTAAATTTCAAGTGGTTTGCTACAGTAAAAATCATCACTTTAAACTGATTTTTAGAAACATGCAATTAAAGAGAGTTATGTGGGAGCTGGATAAACACTGTAAAAATATTCAGATTGAAAAAGCTTTACAGGATATGATTATAAAAAGTGGGAAAGCTAAATAAGGTACACATATGAAAACAAAAAATATTCTTGTTGCTTCACGTAGAAAATCAGTTTTAAAGGAAGTTCAAGCAAAGATAGAAGTATCCGTTGACGATTTAGCTGAACAATTTCAAGTTTCCCCTTTAACGATACGGCGGGATTTGCAATATTGGGAAGATAAAGGTCTTGTCCATCGATTTTATGGTGGTGCTAAAATCATTCAACATTTAGAAAGTAAAGATCCTACAAAATCAAATGAGCCATATAAACATGCTATCGCTAAATATGCGGCACAATATGTTGAAAATGGTGATACTATTTTCATTAATACCAGTTCTACTGCATTACTTGTATTGAAGTATATACGAGGAAAAAGAGTCACAGTGATTACCAACAATGGAAAAGCAATTTTTATGGAACATGATCCTTTAGTTTCTATCGTATTAAGTGGTGGTGAGCTACGTATTCCTAAAGAGTCTATGGTTGGAGATTTTGCTCTTACGAATTTGCATCGTGTTACCGCAAACAAATGCTTTTTAGGATGTAGTGGCTTTGATATACACACAGGTATGAGTACCGCTGTTTTACATGAAGTATCAATTAATGAAATGATGATTAATCAATGTAAAGGTGAAATATTTTTATTAGCTGACAGTACAAAAATTGGCACCATACATCAATTCATTATTGCTGATGCAAGTGCCTTTCAATATGTCATTACGGATAATCGTGTTAATAAAGATATATTGGAAGAATTTCATGAATATGGTTTAAATGCAGTAGGATTGCCTCCTTTCTATAATTATGATGAAAAAGATAAATCTTAAAAGCTTGATAAATAATCCAAATTTAGGTAATACTATAGATAATTTCTATAGTGAGCCATAAGCAAACGATGTATGAACACACATGTTTGTCCATATGCTTAATGAATGACTATTTCCCAATAATATAAGTTCATTGACAGAAATTTCCTTTCCTTATGCTAATTTTACTATTTCTGATTGTGTAGACATCGTATTGTTTATCTATCATCTTTAAACTTTTAAAGATGTAAAACAGACTGGTCTAAAAAAGCCAGTCTGTTTTTTCAGTAAAAACACATAAAAATGCACATATGTGCATTTTTTTATTATATTTTCATCGTTATTTGTGCGCATTTGTCCTTTTTTCTGCAATTTTGTTCGCTCTATTGAGAGTATATGAGAATTTGATTAATATAAAATCAGTAAAGAAAGGCTGTGAAAATTATGATCATTGTTATTATATTTTCCGTATTAGGACTGTTTATTATGTCAAAAAGAGTCCATCAAAGCATTTTGGTAAACAAAACCATTAAACAACGTTTAACACAAAAACCGCAATTATATTGTGTAAGAGGAAGCTGGTTCTCTATTCTCAGTTTCGTATTACTATGTATTATTGGCTGTATTCTCGCCATCGTGAATATTAATAATCCTTCTATGACTGGTCTTGGTATAATGATAACTCTTATCAGTATTGGCGAATTAATCAATGCAATCACCATCAATTCCTTCTACTATGATGATAAAGGATTTTACTTTTATCATAAATATTTCAAGTTTAAACAAGTAAAAGAAATCAAAAAAGTAAAAGGTATGTTTGGATTAATCGATATGTATAGCGTAGAAACCAAAAGCGGAGATTTATTTTCTATAAGTTCTGCTGCATATCCAGTATTAGAAAAGAAAGTAAAGAGCACTATTTCAAAAGGCTAAATAATAAAAAATGTGCAAGTTGCAGAAAACGTAAGAAACAGTTTCTGCACATATGTGCAATAATTTCTAAATCATTGACATTTGTGTAAAACAGAGGGTATTTTATAAATGTGAAGCGCTTACACATACCGATGGAAGGAGAAAGAAATGGAAAGAAAACTAATTGAAAAGGATTTTATTCAGACAATGGATCATGTGGACACATGGAAAGAAGCAATCAGAATTGCCGCAAAACCATTGCTGGAACACCAATGTATACAAGAATCATATATTGATGCAATGATTCAGACTGTGATAGACTTAGGATCTTATATCGTTATCGCTCCTGATATCGCAATGCCTCATGCAAGAAGTGAAGGCAGAGTTTTAAAAAATTCCATTAGTATTCTAAAACTGGAAAAACCTGTCTATTTTGATTCAGATGAAGCCAGCAAGGCAACCTTCATCATGCCGATTGCCTGCGTAGATAACGAAAATCATTTAACTATGTTAGCCAAAGTCGCTGAAATCTTAGGTGATCCAGATACAATGGAAAAAATTCTACATACAAATGATGCAGAGAAACTATATGAAATGTTTGAAACACTAACATTTGAGGAGGAAACACAATGAGTGGATTTTTTAAATTCTTAGTTAATGATTTCCTTACAGAACCAGTTATCCTGATAGGATTATTGATCTGTATTGGATACATTTTAAACAAAGAAAAACCAGTTAAAATTATTACAGGAACCATCAGTGCCATGGTTGGTATTCAAATGGTCATCTTCGGTGGAACACAATTCAGTAATATCTTCAAACCAATTACGACCGCAGTCGCAAATTCATTTGGAATTCAAGGTTATATCATGGATTCCTATGCAATGAAATCTACTACACAGGAAGCATTAGGAAATGCATTCGGACTTGTTGGATATGTATTCTTAATCGCATTCGCAGTAAACTTATTACTGGTATGGCTTGGTAAATATACCAAAGCAAAAGGTGTATTCTTAACTGGTAATGCTGGTATTGCACATTCTCAGGCAATCTTATGGTTAGTCATCGCAGTACTTGGCGTTTCAGGATCAACCGCTGTCATCATCTCTGGTATCTTAGTTGGTATCTATTGGGCATTCTCAACAACACTTGCTTATAAAACAATTGATGATGTTACCGGTGGCGCTGGATTTACAGTAGGACACAATCAGCAGATTGGTATCTGGTTCTTCGGTAAAATCGCAAAATTCTTTGGTAATCCTGAACAGGACGCAGAAAACTTAAAACTTCCTGGATGGTTATCCATCTTCAACAATAACGTAACATCTGTCGCATTGATCATGGCAGTGTTCGTAGGTGCCTTCATGTCACCATTAGGCATTAGTGGTATTCAAGAACTTGCAGGTAAACAGCACTGGTTTAATTTCATTATTTTAACAGGTATCAATTTCTCTATGGATATGGTCATTCTGTTAACTGGTGTTCGTATGATGTGTGGTGAATTAACTGGTGCATTCAAAGGTATTCAAGAAAAACTTGTGCCAAACGCTGTCCCAGCAATCGATGTAGCTGCCATGCTGCCTTTCTCACCAAACGCCGCAACTTTAGGTTTTATCTTCACTACCATTGGTACTGTTCTGGCAATGTTAATTCTGCTTGCAACACATAGTACAGTTATGGTTTTACCTGGATTTACACCTTTATTCTTCAGTGGTGGTCCTATTGGTATCGTCGCAAACAAATATGGTGGAGTAAAATCTATCATCGTATGCTCTATATTATTAGGTTTCATTCAGACATTTGGTACTATTTGGGCAATCCACTTAATGATGTATCCACAAGGTGCAGGTTGGTCTGGTATGTTTGACTTCTCAACATTCTGGCCTGCAGTCACAGAAGTAATGAAATTTATCGGTAATTTATTTTAATAACTAGGAGGTAATCGATATGAAAGACAAAGTACATGTATTATTCGTTTGTGGTTATGGTGTAGGAAGCAGCGCCATTTCTGAAAGTATTGTAAAGAAAGCATTAGTCGCAGAAGGTATTAACGCTGAAGTAAAACATACAGCTGTTGGAGAAATGCCTTCCATGAAGGACTGGACAGATATCATTGCAATATCCACAAAGCTTGCGGAAGGTGTTACATTTCAGCCAGAAGAACACGTAATCAAAGTCGTAAATATTATGGATGGTAAAGGTATTGCGGCTTCCATTAGTAAGATCGTTGATGAATACTTCCCTGATGCCCGAGTAAAATAGGCCTATGAAAGCAATCATAGTATTTTACGATAGCTTAAATAGAAGATATCTTCCAAATTATGAACCTGATTGCGAAACAATCGCACCAAACTTTCTTCGATTAGGAGAACACGCAGTTACTTTTGATCAATCTTATGTTGGCAGTATGCCTTGTATGCCAGCTCGTCGTGAGCTGCATACAGGACGTCACAACTTCTTACATAGAGAATGGGGACCTCTGGAACCATTTGATGATTCTATGCCAGAAATCTTAAAGAAAAATGGCGTTTACACTCACTTAATTAGTGATCATCTTCACTATTGGGAAGATGGCGGATGCACCTACCATAACCGCTACAGTTCCTGGGAGATTGTACGTGGTCAGGAAGGGGATCATTGGAAAGGCTGTGTTGGTGATGTCGATATACCACCTGTTGTTTTTACACCAACAAAACAAGATGGCACAGGCGTTGCCAGTGGTTGGAAATATGATTGGGTCAATCGTGAATATATCAAAGATGAGAAACAGTTCCCTTCTTCACAAGTATTTGATTTAGGCTGTGAATTTATTGAAAAGAATCATAAAGAAGATAACTGGCTGCTTCAAATTGAAACCTTTGATCCACATGAACCATTCTTCTCACCTGATAAATATCAAGAGTTATATCCTGAAGAATACGAAGGAAAACACTTTGACTGGCCACGTGGAAAAGTCACACAAAGTGAAGAAGAAATAGAACATTGTAAACATCAGTATCGTTCTTTGGTATCCATGTGTGATCACCACTTAGGACGTGTACTTGATCTTATGGATCGCTATGATTTATGGAAAGATACCATGTTGATCGTTGGTACTGATCATGGCTTCCTGTTATCGGAACATGGCTACTGGGGTAAAAACCAGATGCCTTACTACAATGAAATCGCAAATACGCCAATGTTTATATGGGATCCTAAACACCCAGTGAAAGATGTACATCGAAATTCTCTTGTACAATTGATTGACTGGGCACCAACCATTTTGGATTACTTCAATCTGCCAATTCCTCAGGATATGCAAGGACATATCTTATCCGATGTGATTACAGAGGATAAACCAGTACGTGAGGCCGCAATCTATGGTGTATTTAGTGGACATGTAAATGTCACTGATGGTCATTACACCTATATGCGTGCAGCACTTCCAAAACGGGCGAACGATATTTATAATTACACACTCATGCCAGTCTACATGACAAGGCGGGTTCCTGTTTCCCAATTACAGGAAGCCACCTTACAGGAACCATTTCCTTTCACAAAGCTATGCAAAACTTTAAAGATTCCTGCCAATGATAAATACCGCGTTGCCCATTTTGGAAACCTGCTGTTTGATAATGTAAATGATCCTGGTCAACTGCAGCCACTTCATAACGAGGAAGTTGAAAATCAGATGATTCAGAAAATGATCAAACTTATGAAAGAAAATGATTGTCCAAGCGAACAATACCATCGACTTGATTTAGAAAAACACCTGCGATAACCACAGGTGTTTTGCGCTACACATGGAGGTAAATATGAGAAATAATGATGAGAATGCCGGTATTATGGCAGAAGTAGCTTCTTTATATTTTGAAAGAGGATTAAGTCAGCAGGAAATTGCGGACCGCCTGTTTTTTTCACGTTCTAAAGTATCACGATTGTTATCAAAAGCGATCGAAGAAAAGGTAGTGGAAATTAAAATCAACTATCCTATGGAGCGTGTTTTCCGTCTAGAAAATGAATTGAAAAATATCTATCAGTTAAAAGATGTTATTGTCGCAAAGGATTATGGTACCAGTTTTGAAATGTTGATGAAACGTGTCACACAAATGGCTGCACAGCATCTCGACAGTATTTTGGAAATCCATACGCCAATTGGCATTACCTGGGGTGAAACAGTATATCATGTAGTGGAAGAAATTAAACCAACAAGCAAGAAACATATCAATGTTATCCAGCTGATGGGCACTACAGAAAGCAATAATAACTCCGCTTATAATACCCCTGAATTAATACGTACACTGGTAGATAAATATGAAGGCAGTTTCTCTCAGATTTACTCTCCTCTTGTGGTAGAAAATGATATCATTCGTGACAGTCTTGCGAAGGAGCCAATTATTCAACGCGTACTTAATGAAGCAAGAGATGCAAAAGTTGTATTAACAAGTGTTGGTGAGTTGTATAACAGCAAGACAAAAGCATGGGAAAGCACACTGACACCAGAGGTAAAGAAAAAGCTGGTACAAGAAGGTGTCGTTGGTGTTTTATTGGCCCATTTTATTAAGATGGATGGCAGTCTTGCCGATCCGGAATTAGATAAAAAAGTAATAGGAATTTCCTTGGATGATCTTCAGAATATCGAAAATGTAGTTGCTGTGGCAGTAGGTACCAAGAAAGCAAAGTGCTTGTTTGGTGCATTAAATGGTGGATATATCAATACATTGATTATTGATGAATTACTCGCCAGAGATGTCTTGAAATTATATTATAAATATCGTGATAAATCCCTTGAATAAAGGGATTTTATTAATTCAGTTATAACTTAGTTAGTTACAACTGAGTTATTTTTTTGTTGTGAATACTGAACAACGTGAAGCTATATTAAAACTAAAAGAAGAATTGATTTCTGTAGAGGAACAACGATTATATGGTGGAAAAAAGTATACCTTGGAAGATGTTGTAAATAACTGACGAAATAATTATAGTTCATAAAAAGATTCCAAACGTATAAAATGTGCAGATATCCTCTGCACATTTTCATTGGAAAATAGATTCAAATATTGTTGAGATTTCCTTCATGTTCTTTTCGTTGAATTTTTCATCTTCATCTTGTGGTTTTACTAAAAAACCATGATAATGAGAAACTGAATTTTCTAAACTAAAATAGTTGAATATTTCAACGCCTTCACCTGCTACATTTACTCTTGTAAGTTTCAAATCTCCAGCAGGTAAATGAAGTGTTTTTGTATCTGTGATATTTTTATCAGTTAAGTCTTTTTCTTTTCCATCAATATAAAATTCCATATGATATGTATCAAATTGCAGTCTGATTTCATAATATGGCCGCTTCAGAAATCCTTGTACTTTACTGATTTGACTTTGATCAATATCTTCAAGATTTAAATGATATTTCTCACACAACGTTGGCACAGTGATATCACTCCTACCTTTTTTATCAAAAATGATGGCTTGTATAATGGTGATGCCAATGAGGATGATGAGTATAGATAGTAGTGCAATTTTGATTCCCTTATGCTTTTTCATGTCCATATCTCCTAACTTTTTTCATAAATTATCTTGATTTTAAAGCGATGTTTTTGATATTGGCTCTATCTAATTTCATCATAACATAACGATAAATAATGAACAAGAATATATCATTTAAAAGTCAAAAAACATCCTCAAAGAGAATGTTTTCTTCAATATCTAATCAATCATACCATTTTTTTTAATTAATGACTGATACCAATAGAATGATGCTTTAGGATAGCGTTGATACGTTCCATTTCCAAAATCATCTTGATCATTATAAATAAAACCATAACGCTTTTTCATTTCACTTGTTCCAGAAGATACCATATCGATTGGCGACCATGCACAATAGGCAAATACCTCTACACCATGTTGTATCGCTTTTTGTATTGCCTTTATGTGTTCTTGGATATAATCAATACGATAATCATCCTGAATAATATGATTTTCAGGTAGTTCTTCAATTTGCCCAAAACCATTTTCTGCAATCATTAAAGGCTTTTCATAGCGATCCCAATAGCGAAGGAAACCATCATATAACCCTAAAGGATTTATGGTCCATCCCCATGGATTAGCTTTCAAGTATGGGTTCAGTTGAGAATCCCCAATGGCCATAGAGTTTTTATCAGCACTGACAACATTAGAATTATAATAACTAATCGCAAGGAAATCTAATGTATGACGCACAATCAATTCCAATTCATCTTGATTCATTTCAATATCAATGCCATTATCTTTGAAATAACGAATGGCATATCCTGGATACTTACCACGCAATTGTACATCTGAATAAAAATACATTGTCATTTGATTTTTCTCAGTCGCAAAGCTTACATCTTCTGGCTTACAAGTCATAGGATTCACAAGGAAATCCGCTAACATTGCGCCAAATTTAAAGCTAGGATTTATCTTTACACCAATTTCTTTTACTTTCGCACATGCGATAAATTTATGGTGTACTCCCTGATACTTAATTTTATCAAGATCTGTGACAGTATCCTTGATAACGCCAATTGAACTTAAACCAACTCTTGTAAGATTAATCTGATTGACTGGTATCCAATATGTTACTTTATCTTTAAATCTTTTCATTACAACTGTGGCATATTCAACATATAAATCAATCACTTTTTTACTCATAAAGCCATTATATTTTAATGCTAAATCTACTGGCATATCATCATGGTATAAGGTCACAATCGGTTCAATTTGTCGTTCTTTTAACATATCCAAAATATGTTCATAAAACTGTAATCCTGTTTCACTTACTTCCTGTTCCGCACCATTTGGATAGATTCTGGCCCAGCTGATAGAGAAGCGAAAACATTTGATTCCCATTTCTGTAAGCAGCTTTATATCTTCCTGATATGTTTCATAAAAGTTAATTCCCTGTTTTTTGGGAAAGTAATATTGGTCTGGATGTTGTAGACGATCTAATATTTCTTGTTTACTTAAATCACCCTTTACTTTAGATGTATCATTCGGGTTATAATCTTGCAAATCCGCAACCGTGATTGCTCTGTCTTTTGCACCTTCTGCCTGTTTGGCACTGATGGCTACACCCCAAAGAAAATCTTTAGGAAAGCTATCTTTTATACAATCTTTGTAAATATCATTCATACGCATAACTTTATCTATCTTTCTGCTTATAAAAGCTCTCAAATACAAGAATCATCTTTTCTGCAAGATTCACTTCACTCATAATGGTCATCAATGTATCTTGTGCGTGTGTAAACAATAAACAAGATTCATAATGTACACCAGCGGCTTCCTTTTGTATAATTTCTGTTTGTTCCTGATGTGCTTTTGTGATTTCAATTCTTGCTTCTGCTATTTTGTTTTTTGCTTCTTCAAATTGGAATGCTGCAACATCATCCATCGCTTCATTTGCTTTTGTTCTGGCATTCCCTGCTTTCATGATGATTTTCATGGAAACAGGTATTAATATATTGTTTTCATCCATTAAAACTCTTCCTTTCTATAACCAATCCTGCTTATGCATTCTTTTCTTGTTCTTCTTTTACCAATTGCTTATCATACTTCATTAAGAATGGATACCAAATCAATGTATAAATGGCAAATAATACAAAGAACCATAAGAATGCTCTCATATCATCCGTTGTTAACCATGTACAAATTGGAGCCGGAATACGTGAAATATTGTTTACACCTGCTGGGATGTTTAAGAATCCTGCACTCATGATAAACCATACAACTAATGCGCCAACAATAGAATTCATCCACATAGGAATCATCAATAATGGATTAAATACAATTGGTGCACCATATACCAATGGCTCATTGATATTAAATATGGAAGGTCCTAAACAAATTTTTCCCATTGTTTTTAGTTTCTTTGATTTACATTTAAACAACATTAAGAAATTAAGTGGCAATGTACCACCTAGGCCTCCCATTGCGATCAAAGCAGTCGTAAATATCGTTTCAGTTGTGACAATATTTATTGGTTGTCCACCTGCTAATGCAAGTTCGGCATTCGCCGCAATTCCAGCCATCAAAATTGGTTTTACGATAGCATTTAAAGACCATGCAGAAATACCTACGGAATAAAGCAATACATATAAGAAACAGATAATCACAAAACCTGGTAAAGACTGACCAATATTTACAACTGGCTGGAATACCATATTAATAAATGCGACTAAATCGAAATTAATTGTGAATACTGTAATACCAAACAATAGATAAATAAATGTCATAGGGATAATATTATTGATCCACTCGCAAACAAAATCCGGCATTGTTGCACTATTTTCTAATACATGTAATTTCGCATAAAGGTGGAAAACAATCATGACAACCAATGCGACAATAATTGCGATAAATAATCCACTACCACCTAAGAAATTGATATCTGTAATCGTTAATTCCATTTTTCCAGTTTCTGCATTTTTCAACAGAGTTGCCATAGATGGACATAATGCCATCACAAAAACAGTTAAAGAAGTAAGACCCGCTGTAATAGTATATTTAGGATGATCAAGTTCTACCATGCCAAAATAGGCTACCATAAAAGATACGATTAATGACATCATGCCAAAACTGAATGTATTCACAAAGCTCATATCTGGTAAAGCTGGAATATATCTTACAAATACATTGTATATAGAAACAACGGATCCAACTAAGATAAATGGTAATATTTTTTGCATTGCACTTGCGACAGCACTAATCCATGGATTTGCAAATATCTTTTGCATCCCGGGTGCCAACTTGTCTGTAAACCAACTCATTATTGCATTCATATTTTATCCTCCAAATTTTTAATCTTTCTCTACTTTTAATTCCTGAAGTACAAGCTCTAATAATGCTTTTCCATCCAGCATGGAATAAATTTCTTCTGGAATAACAATGACTGGAATTTGATAAGGTTCTGCTAATTCCTGAAAAGCTTTTAGACGAAATTCATAGTGTGGTCCGATACACAGAATATCCATTTTCGGTAAATATTGTGTTACTTCGCTTTCACTCTTTGCTTCTACTGTTACATCAATTTTCGATTTTTTTGCTGCTGCCCTAGCTTTCTGAGCCAAAAAACCTGATGACAATCCCCCTCCACAGCATAAGTAAATATGTAATTGTGCCATAACTTAATGACCTCCTTCTTCGTAATGCAAGTTCTTGAACTTTACATCTACATTTAACCATTCTCATTCATTTCTCTCAAACGAAAAAATGCACTGTGCAAAAGCAATAATTGCACGGTGCAATTTTCCAGTTTCACAATACTGAAAAAACCATTATAATATACTTAGTAATGCTAAAAAAGGAAGTGAAAATGATGAAGAAAAAGCAAGAAGAGTTAATAGAATATCTGTATAAACACAATAGAACCACTTCAGAAGAATTATCAAAATCTCTTTCTATTTCTATTAGAACTGTGAAATCTTATATATCCGATTTAAATTTTCAATTTCCTGAATTAATCAACTCCAATAATAGAGGCTATGAAATAGATAAACACAAAGCTTCCGTATTATTGCATTATAAAGATAATATTCCACAAGACTATGATGGTCGCTGTATTTATATTATCAAGAAATTATTGCTGGAAAAGCAGATAGAAATTGACCTTTTTGATATATGTGATGAGCTGTTTATCAGCGATTCTACGCTAAAAAATGATATTTATAAGATGAATACTTCTTTTGCGAATTTCAACATTACATTTTCTTGCCAGGATAACAAAATTAAAATCTATGGTTCAGAAAAAAATAAACGTAAATTAATTACACATGTGATGTCTGAAGAAGCAAGTGGCAACTTTTTAGATTTGACGTTTCTTCAGGAAAGCTTTCCAGACTATGATATTGAGAAGGCTTGTAATGTCATAAAAGATATCTTCCAAAAGCACCATTACTATATCAATGACTTCTCTTTTATCAATTTAATTTTACATGTAACGATTATGGTCAATAGAATTCATAATGGTAATCATATCGCTGATTCTGATGATCATACTACTGACTTAATTATTAAAAAGCATCCAATTATCACAGAATTATGCACAGCATTAGAAGATATATTTCAAGTTACTTTTACATCTTCAGAAATGTTTGAAGTGTATATTCTATTTAAGACCAATGCCAATTTCCACATAAAGGAACAAGGAGATGATTTATCAAAAGTCGTACCACAAGATATATTAACCATCACAAAGGATTTAATCCAAAGCATTGATCAGCATTATTTTGTGGATTTAAGTTCAGAAAGTTTCATGACACCTTTCGCATTGCATTTAAAAAATCTGAAACAGCGATTATTAAATCATACAGTCATTAAAAACCCAATGTTAGAGTCCATCAAAATTTCCTGCCCCACAATATATGATATTTCAACCTTTATGGCTTATCAGTTAATGCAGATCTTTGGATATGAAATTAGTGAGGATGAAATCGCATTTTTAGCCCTTCATGTTGGTACAGAAATTGAAAGAAAAAAGAGTATTGAATACAAAGTCAGCTGTATAATTTTGTGCCCAGAATATTTAAACGTAAGTTCCATGCTTTATAATAAAATTTTAATGGATTTTGGTGAACAAGTAGAAATAAAAAAAGTGATTTCTTTTGAAAATGAACTAGAAAATGAGATATTTGATCTATTAATCACAACAATCCCTGTAGTATCAAAAGGCAATTATCTATCCGTTTTACTTTCACCGTTCAATATGAATTATGAAAAAAATAAAATCATGGACGCCATCATAAAAATAGAAAACAAAAAGAAAGGCAACATCATTGCGGACAATATCAGTTTATATTTCAATCCTGAATTATTTTATATCATGAATGATAGAACAGCACGTAAAGAAGAAATCATAGAGCTTTTAGCTGATCAAATGATATCATTAGGATATGTTGCCTCAGATTTTAAGGAAGAAGTATGGAAACGGGAAAATGCCAGTTCTACGGCTTTTATGAATATCGCAATTCCACATCCTATGAAAATGAGTGCTTATAAAACAAGTATTGCAGTAGCAATCTGCCCCAAAGGCGTAAAATGGACAGATTCTCGTAATGTGAATGTCATATTTATGATTGCGTTTAATAAATTAGATAACAAGCATTTTCATGAGCTTTATGAGTCACTAATATCACTGGTCAATGAACAGGATGTTATATCTGAAATTAAAAAATGTAAGGATTTTGATGACTTTAAAAATATTATCATTCATAACTATATACGATATAACTAAATAGAATCTAATTCTTTACATATCCCAATCAGCTTAAGTAATTATTCCAATAAAAGGTACTTCTTATTGATGTTACCTTTTTATAATGTTAAAATACGTTTAGATACAAACTATATGAAAGTGGTGATGAACGTGTTTTTTGGAAGGAATCGAGAATTAGAACAATTAAATGAATTATATGAATCAAATAGATTTGAATATGCTGCGGTCTATGGAAACATTCATGTAGGTAAAACAACTCTAATCAAAGAATTTTGTAAGGGAAAAAGGTTTATTTACTATCAGGTCACAAACTGTGACAAAGACTATAATTTAGCTAAACTAAGTGAAGCGATTCATGATATGCTTTAAATGAAAACATCCATGTATTATCTATCTCGTGTATAGGAAACAAATAATTTATATGTGATTTTTTATGACAAACCAAAGAAAAAGGGAGTAGTCATTTACTCCCATGTTGATAGATTAAATTTCTTATCGATTTCAATCAAATCATTATTATTTTCGGCATTGATCAATGCATTGACAATATCTTTATCCGCTAATATTGTCGCAAGCTGCATCATTTGTTTCATGTGTGCATCGTGATTTATACTGGCTAAAACAAAGAAGATACGTGCATCTTTATCTGGATTTCCTTTTTCAAAATGCACTGGTTTCGCTACTCGCATGAAACCAACTTCTGTACCATGAACATCATCACCACTTTCTGTGGAATGTGGCATCGCAATATTGGGTGCTAACACAATATATGGTCCATATTTTGCGATACAAGCAAAAATAGAAACAATATATCCTTGATCAATAATGCCTTTTTCAAGCATTGGCTGACAGCTTGCGGTTATAGAATCTCTCCAATCATCAAAACCATCATAAAAAGAAACCAATCCTTTATCTATAAGTTCTTTAAACATAAAAACCTCCAATCCTTTATGATAAAGTGAAGCAGCGAAAATTCGCTGCTTCTGTTTTATTTGTGCAATTCTTCTGGAAAATGTTCTTTGATTGTATTCATCAATGTTTCACGAACACCCTCAAGATCTACAAGATTCTTTGTCTGAGCCAGAATTGCATTTGTTGGTGGAAGCATTGCTGTCCATTCTGGACTTGTTAACACAATATCTGTATTTTGTAAGTATGCAAGAGCTTCACCAAAAGCACATGATTCAACACTTGCATCAATGTTATTCTCATCACATATTCTTCTTACATTGATTTTTAAAATCGTACTTGTGCCCATACCATTACCACAGACACATAGAATATTCAACATAACGCTGTCCTCCTTAAGCAATCACTGCTTCCATTCCCATCAATTTCGCAAAATCAGCTAAATCCTGTGTATAATCTCCATATACCCATGCGAAGTGATGACCAAAATCTTCTTCTTTACGATGGAAATCTGTAGAATCTTTTACTTTAAATACAACCGCATGACGACATTCCTGAGTTAAGAAATCATCACATCCAGTAATCTCACCTTTTGCGATCATCATCTTATCCATTCTTGGACTTAAATTGATCATGGTAATTGCATTGCCTTTATCTTTTGCGAAGTCATAACGCATAGTTGTTCCCCAGTTTCCTCTTGTAAAGCTTACATAATCAATAGGTAAATCTGGTTCATCATAGCCTTTCATCTTCTTTGTACAAACATCATGTAAAATTCTCATGGTATTGTTTTCTAAGTCCTTCACATTTACCATACAGTTTCCCATATGTGGTGATTTTCTCGTTAAGTTCATTAAAATAGCCAAAGAAACAACAGAACCAACATCTGCGGCGCATGCTGCTGGAATGCCACCATCTTTCAGTAAAGAATTTGTTAAACAGAACGTTAAATGACGTTTATCCAGTTCTCTTGTAGCACACATTTCAAAACATGGAATCGTAAATGCACTACAATTGAATAAATCCAGCATTTTATTTACAGCAACATAGAAACGCGTATCATTTACTACATTTTCAGCAGGCATATGCATACAATTTGCATCTTTTACCAAACCATCCGCAATACGTTTTGCTTCATTGTTTTCTTCATCTGTGAATTCATCCATAATCTTAAAGAATTCTAGTCCATTAAAGTTTAAAATTTCCATTCCAAATCGATCAGTAATATCCTGTAAATTAATAAATGAACTAACACAACCAAATGAAATTACATTATCACGAAGGGCAAATAGCAATTTTGTATCATGAATAGCTTTTCTTGTTCTTAATAAACGGAACATTCTATTCAAATCGTCATAATTCAAAGCGTTATACATTTCTTTAAATCCTAATGCTTTCATATGTGCAGTAGAATCAATACCACCCAAACGTGAATATTTACTTGATGTTAACGGACAGAAGAATAATGGTTTATTTGTTCTTTTTGCCAAAATAGTGGAAACATATGCAATTAATCGTGTACCAGAAATCAAATATGCATCGACCTTCTGATTATTCTCAATTGCTTTTTCGACTTGATCATCAGGAACAGCAAAATCTTCATGCCATTCGATAAATTGAGTATCTAATAATTCCACAAGATTCGGATCGACATTTTCTGCGATTTCAGAATTAAATTCTGCCAAATCTTTTTCTGCTGCATTATGATCAAATTCATAACTCAGTTCTTCGCCAAACCCATAACGGCATGGTCCCATAAAACGATGCTGATGCATTAAACTGACAAATACTGGCTGTACAATCAACTTCTCATTTACTTTACTGTTTTTATGCATAATAACAACCTCCTTTTATTTTTTTATATCTGCAGGTTATGCTCCTACTGGTATACCTAACATAGATCCAATGGCCTTTAAAACACCAATTACTACAACCCAAATGGTTGCGTAGTCTGCACTACCTTGCCACCATGACAAGCCAGTCATCTGAACAGCTAACATAGAACCAAAGATCTGAATGATTCCATTCACTGTACAGATCACACCTGCAGCTTTCCAACCACCAAATTTATTAGCAAATATAGCGATTGTGGCGTTATCAAAGAACAAAGGAATAAATCCTGGAATCAGGAAAATTGGTGATTTAAAGATGATTAACCCTAATAGACCAATGACCTGTCCCAATGTACCAAATATCAAACCAAGAACAACAGATTTTGGTGCGAATGCAAATGTTGCGGCACAATCTACACCAGCAACTGCTCCTGGTAATAACTTTTCTGAAATACCTTTAAATGACATCATAATTTCACCAACAAACATACGAACACCTGCTAATAATACATAGATGTTGGCTGTCAATGTAATTGTGATCCAGAATAAGAATACAATGTTGTTTTTCAAACCTGCCTGCGCAAGACCATCAGCACCTCGCAGCCAGTCAATATTTTTTGAACCAACAACCAGCATAATAATAGCTACAGAAATAAACATAACCAATGCTGTCGCAATGATGTTATCCTGTAAGATATTTAAAGACGCCGGCAGTTTTTTCTTTTCAATATCATCCTTTTCAGGATGACCAATATAAGGTGCTAATTTATATGCCAAGAAGCTGATAAACATCTGTTGATGGGCAACTGTGAAATCTGCGCCGGTAATTAAATGCGTTGGTTTTATCAACATAGTTGAGAAGATTCCCCAATATAATGCTGTAATAATTGAAGCAATGATAATGGTTGGAACCATACCAGTACCTAAAAACTTCCAAACGATATAAGTTGAAATACCAGCCTGTACAATCATGGCATTACCAGTTAAGTAAACTGCTCTGATTTTCGTGAATTTACGTAAAGCGACGAAGATCAAGTTTAAGATAAATGCCACAAGTAATGTATAAATACCCCAGCTGGCTCCTGTTCCTGAGCCCAATATCGCATCCATCTTTTCATAAGCTGCTGTCATCGTAGGATAAGTATTCAGCCCAGCACCTGTGATGCCTGTTGCTGTTTGTATTGCCATAATTAACTTATTGAAATTCGCAATCAAAGCCCCGGAACCCATGCCCATAACAATTACACCGATAGCTGCTTTTAAGGCACCTGTTAAAGCTTTTGAGAATTTTTGATTCATTGCCAGATAACCAATCAGTACGATAATACCAATCAGTATGAATGGCTGTCCAAATATCTGATTTAACACTAAATCCAATAACCAATTGAAATTCATGTTACTCTCCTTTCTGTTTCTAAGCGATGTTATGTTATCTGTAGATCTTCCAAAGAACAATACGCTTAAGACTTTGATAGCGTTTGCAAACACTTTTCACTAAGATTATGCGCTTTGGTTTTTTTACCGTCAATGAATTTTATTGCGAATTATTCACTCTTTATGAACGTTATTTGATTTATTGATAAATTTGATATTTTTATGAAAACTTCAGCTTTTTGCTTGTTTTTCCCCATTTTTAATCAATAAAGCAATATAAATAAAATGAAAAAACTCGTATAATTGTGCGTTTTTATTGACCTTTGCTTCGCAAGGTTTATAATCAAATTAGACAACATATTGATATTTTTTAATTGGAGGCTATTATGAAAAGTGAACAGTCAAATATAGATAAGCGGCAACGCCTGATCATTGAAATATTGAAAACAAAACATACCATTACCGTAAAAGAATTATCTGATATCTTACATATAAATCCAATCACGATTCGCCGTGATTTAAGTGTTCTGGAAAAAGAAGGACATATAGAGAAGTATTATGGTGGTGCACGCCTTATACAAGGTAGCAATCAATATTCATATATAGATCATACAAAAATCGCACTAGCAGAATATGCGGCAAGCTTTATTGATGACTTTGATATTATTTTTATAAACTCCAGTTCTACCGCTTTATTAGTCATTCCATTTATAAAAAGAAAAGCCGTTACGATTATCACAAATAATGCAAATGTCTTGCATATGCAGCATGATGCTAATGTTTCTATTTTCTTAACAGGTGGTATTTTACATAATCCAAAGAAAAGCCTGATCGGTGATTTAGCATTAACCAATCTAAAAAAAGTGATGGCTACAAAATGCTTTATTGGTTGTGATGGTATTTCATATGAACATGGAATCACCACAAATATCTGTGAAGAAAATAATATAAATCAAATGATGATTGCACATAGTAAACAAACCTTTGTTATTACCGAGCATCAAAAAATAGGTAGAAAAAAAGATTTTATCACAAGTACCATATCAGATATTCATCATCTGATAACTGATCATAATTGCCCAACTGATCTTTTAAAGTCATTTGAAAAAGCTTCCATTACACTACATGTCATTTAACAGGTAGTGTTTTTTTGTTTTAGAATAACTTCGTTCATTTTATGTTCATTTATGTATATTTTATATCCTATATGATTGTTATATGCAAATTCCGGTGTTATCATGTCAGTGTACATGATACGAGGAGGAATCTATATGATATATTATTTAAATTTCACAGTTTCAATACTGATTATTCTAGCGTGTTTTTATATTATATATCTTGTATTTAAGCGTAATAAGAAAATCATTGTAAAAGGACATGATGATATATTCACGATTGCTTTGATCATGTTTTTTGTGATTATCATATTCCCAATCACGCAAACGATAACACTTATGGAAATCGTGCGTAATATATGTATTTATACATTCTTATTTTCAACTTTCGCTATAAAACGTGGTATCAGTGAGAAAGGTTTTGAGAAAGTATTCTTCACGGTTCCCTGGTCCACAATCGAAGAAATTGAAATATCCATATGTCAGACAGCAAAATTTCAGGTTGTATGTAATACAGGAAATTTTCACTTTAAGCTGATTTTTAAGAATATACAGCTAAAAAGAGTCCTTTGGGAATTAGATAAATATCATAAGAATATAAAAATTGAAAAAGCGTTACAAGATCTCCTTATCAAAGAGGGAAAGCAAAGGCAAACATTATGAAAACCAAGAAAGTTATCATTGATGCCCGTAGAGATGCTTTATTAAAAGAACTAAAAACGGCTGGACATCTAACTGTAGATGAATTGGTAGAACGCTTGCATGTTTCTCCTTTAACTATACGCAGAGATTTACAATATTTGAATGATCATGGCTTCATCGAAAGATTTTATGGTGGTGCCTCTATCATAGATTTTGTAGGAACTGAACATGACCCTGCATCTTCAAATGAGCCCTATAAACACGCTATCGCTAAATATGCGGCACAATATGTAAAGGATAATGATGTGTTATTTATTAATACCAGTTCTACTGCTTTGTTATTGTTATCGTATATAAAAGGTAAACGCGTGACGGTGGTCACAAATAATGGTAAAGCCATATTTATCGATCATGACCCAATGATAACAATTGTATTATGTGGTGGTGAATTACGTTTTCCCAAAGAATCTATGGTGGGTGATTTTGCCTTAAATAATTTAAATAAAGTAACTGTCAATAAATGTTTTCTAGGGTGTAGTGGGATTGATGTACATAGCGGCATCAGTACTTCCATTATTCAGGAAGTTTCTATCAATGAAGCAATGATTAGACGTTGCAATGGTCCTGTCTTTATACTGGCAGATAGTACGAAAGTTGGTCTTGTTCATCAATTTAATGCATGCGATATTCACGCAATTCAATATTTGATTACTGATAAGCGTCTAAAGCCTGAACAATTAGATGAATTTTTAGATGCCGGCATCAATACGATCTGTCTGGATCCTTTATATAATTTTGATTCAAAATACGCTTAAAATACTACCTCAAGGTATATGATTGATATATCTTATCTAATATACAGATAAACCAATATGAGGAGGTGCTATATACAAATCCTGTTATAGCACATAAGCATTCTCAAAGCAGGGGACAATCACAGTCATACCAGTCCATATGATGAGGCAATTGATTATCTCCCAATGATAGTAAATTAATCTCACAGATTTCTTATTCCTTTCAGTAAAGCTATGCGCAAATTAAGAATCTGCCTGTGTTTGAAGAAACAGCCTGCTTTGGGAAATGCTATATAATAAAATTATATTTCATGAGCACTCAACATAGTGATGATGTTGAATTTTGAGGTGTTGGTGCCTACCTGGATGATGCGCAAGAATCTGATGTGAATTTGTTTATTTAAATTATAAAAAATAACCAAGACGATTTAAGTTTGGTTATTTTTCTTTTAATTAATATTTTGCTTTTAAGAACATTTTGATCAAAGAAGCGATAGCTGGCAAGCCTATCCAAGCAATCATAATACATAATGTAAGCTTATCAAAATCATTGCATAAAGGTATTGCTATCAAATACATAATAGATAAAGGAATCGATAAATATCCTAATAAATGATTCGCCACAAACCATACCTCCTCATCCAACACAGTCCAAGGAAGCCTTAATCCAATGTGTTGATTAAATGGTATGTTTAATGTATAATAGCCTAATCCTATCATTATAACTATCACAAATATTGCAGCAATCCATTTCTCTTGTTTTTCTGTTTTTATAATTTGAAAATGAACCAGCATTGCAGCTATGACACCTAAAATTAACAATACAACACAAAAACGTATACTGCTTTTCATAATATCAAATTGAGGATTACTTTCTTCAATATGAGTTATATTTGTTAAATTTGTGTATAGTATCCATGCACACAATATAGATAAAACAATAAGAAGAACACCTCCTATAGTCGCAGTACCATTTAATAAAAATATGCTATATGCCAACACACTTAAACCTAATATAACAATTCTTTGCCTTGACATGAAAATACCTCCTAACAAACTTATGTTATCATGTTTAAATGTTAGTTGAAGTATTTTTGTTTATCATGCAATTATTTGGTCTATCATGCACTAAGAAACATGATTTTCAGGTAATATGATGGATGTATAAAATGTTTGAAGATTTGGATCATAGTCAAAGAGCATTCTACCGTGATGTTCTTCTACGATATTTTTTACTTTCTTTAAACCAAACCCATGTTGATCTTTATCATTTTTTAATGTTTGAGGAAATCCATCAATGATATTGGCATTTATACAAGAATTTATCATCTTTATGATAATGTATTTTTTATCTTCTTTTAATTTCAGTATTATATTTCGACAGTCTGTACATTTTATACAGCTTTCTATTGCATTTTCTAGCATATTACTGAAAATAATATTTTGCTCAAGAATGCTCAAACAAGACAAGTCAATTTCATCGATATCCAGTTTGATTCTAATATGTTCTTTTTCTAATATATTCACATACTGACTCATGACAATGTTTAAAATTTTTTGACTTGTTTGTACTGTATAATCTGTTTTTTCAACATCATGATTCAGTTCAGTAATATAAGATAAAAGAGCGTTATAATCATTTGATTTAATAAACTGACTCATGATATTAAGATGCTTTTTGATATCGTGAACAAAGGTTCTTGTTGCATCATATTTATTTTCTAAAAGCTGATAATTTAATTCATCGATTTTTTCGTAGGATTCTTTTAACTTCATATTACTGTTTTCTTCTACGATTTCTATAATATCGAAAAAGATATAAAATGATAATATATTAGATACTAATAAACCAATCAAAATCAAAAAGACTGTAAAATAATCACCTGATAATATATTATCAAAATTATCCATACTACTTATAAATAGAACTGAAGTAATTGGCAAGCATAGCAGCAGTATGGTTTTCTTTGGATACTTTGTATTCGATAACGTTTTTAAAAACTTTGAGAACATGGACATAACAATATATAAAAACGTATTGGAGGATATAATTCCAATTAAATTATAGATGTGATTTGCTTTTATATCATTATAATCCATATGAAATATATAATGAATAAGCAATAAAGAAAACATTTCAAGGATCATACCAAAACAAATATAAACGAAGGTTATATATATTTTTACAGACGATTTACCATCGTAACAACTGAATAATATCGCAATATTTATCGCCATCATCATGATTGCATTCAAAAATGGATATGGCAGGCTATTCACAACACACAAACAGATAAGCTCTGCTAAGAATAGGCAATATATACAATTTTGATTTAGCTTGGGTTGAAAAAGTCTGCTGATAATCAAGAAGAAAATGCCAATATTTAAAATATTTGAAACAAATAGATTAAAGAATTCCATACTGTTCTCCTTTCTTTTTAGATGTTATTGCTAATAAAATGAATATAATCATCGATAAAATGATCTTTGTAAAATCTTGATAATGGTATCGTGCTTTGTTGTTGATTCATATAAATTTCCTGATGATTGTAATCTTCGACATTTTGTAGATTCACATAAAATGCTTTATGTGACTGAGAAAAACAATATGGTTGTAATACATCCTTCCAATACGATAGTGTATAAGGTGTGATATACGTTTTATTTTTTGTATGCAAATAAGTTTTTCTTGCCAGTATTTCAACATATAAAATATCTTTGATATAAATCTTCTGCTTTACAACTTTAGGATCTAAAATAAAACTACTATTTCTTATATAATCTTGGATAACTTCCTGCATATCTATTTTGAATTCATTATAATCAATTGGTTTTGTGAAATAGCGTTCAGCTTTCACTTTATAACCATCTTTTAAGTATTCTGTATGCCCAGATACTAAAAACAGTTTATATTCATAATTCATATGATTAATATGTTTCGCAATTTCTATTCCATTTGCATCTTTTAATTCAATATCCAGAAAAATCATCTGATAGCTTGCGGCATTGTTTAATAAATCTCTTGCGGATGTGAACAGACGAATTTCAAAATCAATATTCGATGATTCAAAAAATTTTTTTACAATTTCATTTGTTATAGTGATATCTTTTTCATTATCATCACAAATCGCTATTTTTATCATTATATATAAACCTCCAAATCACTACCTTTTTCATTATGGTATTATATCAAAAAATTTTATGAATAGTGTTATGATTCATCGATTAAATAAATTTCAACTTGCATGATAGACAATAAATTTGAATGATAGACATTGATGTTTGCATTTTATATAGATATTCCATACAATGAAACTAATATGAAAGGAGTCTGTATATGATAGAATTGAAAAACATCTCATTTGCCTATCAAGATGTTTATATTTTAAATGATATCACGCTAACATTAGAAAGCAACAAAATCTATGGCTTGATTGGAAAAAATGGTGTTGGTAAAACCACTTTATTGAAGGTACTTTCCAGATATATCAACACAAATAACGGAAATATTATAATAGATGGTATTTCTATAAATCATACAGATTTTTTAGATACGAATATTGCTTATGTTTTTGATGAGTGTATTTGTTTTAATGAACTTACATTTGTAGAACATCTAATCCTCATAGCGAAATCATCAGGATTAAGCAAAGAATCATGTATGCGTTTCATACATAGCTTTATCATGAACCTCGATTTAGATAAATACAAAAACAATTATCCAAATACCCTTTCAAAAGGTACTTTACAACGATTAAATATTGGAATGGGATTAATTAGGCATGCTTCATACTTGCTTATGGATGAACCATTTAATGGTTTAGATCCTGTACAGACAACAAACTGTATAGCTCTTATAAAAAATTATCAGAAAGAGGTAAAAAACACAATTATTATTTCAAGCCATCAATTAGAAAATCTAAGCACTTTATGTGATGATTACCTGATTATGACTTCTTCGAGGATTTTAAAAATACAGAAAGATCAAATCAACGAGAAAGATATCATAGAGATGTTAAGCCATGACACAGTTGATTAATATTGCACCAGTCTTAATCAAGATACAATGGAGAAAATTTATCGGTTTTATAAAGCGAAGAAAATTAGTACTTTTATTCATTACCGGTTTAATTATCCTCTTGTTTCTGAGTGATAAATTTACACGTATCCATATCACGTTATCAGATGATATATTATTCATTTTTTTATTGATTTCTTTCCAGCCATTATTTCAAGATATTCCCCAAGTCATCATCCATCCTAATCTTGTGCTATTAAAGTTGATTGATTTTAAAGTCTTTAAATGCATCTATTTCTTCAAAGCAATCATAAAACCAGTGATTTTTATCATTTTATCAAGCATATTTCTTCCAATGTTTTTTGATATTCATACAGCATCATTCATCATGATTCTATTGATTCGTTTATCCATAGCAAATCATACCTTTTTGAGATTTCAATTACATCATAAAAATACATCATTATCAATTATTTGTATTGTCTATCTTTGCGCTTATTATTTTCATAGTTTCTTTTTAATTAATACATTTATTCTTATCCAGATACTGTATGTATTGCTAAAGAAACAGTTATTTTATGAAAAAATCATTAGTATCTATCGATCTATTCTACGATTACAGCAAGGCTTTCAAACTGATTTTGAAGGATTCATAAAGGCTCAAGAAACGTTAACAAAAAAAACTTATCATAAACATAGAAATTATCTATTAGAAAATTATGATCATCCTTATTTCTTTTTTAAGATACAATATTCCAGATTTATGGCTGAACACTCCTTATATATATCAGAAAGCTTATTTTCTCTCTTTTTAGCATTATGTTTCCTTATTTTTAAGTTATATAAAGATATTCTCCTGACTGCTATTCTTTTCTTAGTGTTTCATTCATTATCACAATTATTAAATCCAATATATAGTAAGAAAGAACAAGGATTTTACTTAAAACTAAATAGAAAAATGATTTTTCAAATATTTATCCTTCCATCGTTTTTTGTAAGTTTACCATTTACATTATTCATACTGATGATTAGTAAAAATATCTTATGCGTAATCCTGTTACAATTTCTACTTTCTTTATCTTTTCTTATGAAAGAAAAATCTAAGATTATAAAATGTATATATGTAATTATTATGCTATGCCTTGTACTTATTTTATTCTTTCAATAAAAATCTCATCTATTAACAGTTCCTTAGATATTACTAAATCACTGATATTCTAGTATAATTTCGCATAAACTAGTGATATAATGTTAGTGAATCGTAATTATGCTAATCATGATTCGGTAAAGGAGTGAATCTTATGTTTATCGGTAGACAAAATGAGTTAAAACTACTTAATCAGTTATATGAAAGCAATTCTTTTGAATGTCTTATTCTATATGGAAGAAGGAGAATAGGAAAAACTTTTCTATTGGATGAGTTCGCAAAGAAAACAAATTCATTATACTTTCAGGCGCAAGAATCTACGGACCAATATAATCTAAGTCTGTTTTCACAAAAAGTATTAAGTAAATTTCCCGGTCCAAGTTATCTAAAAGAGTTTTCTAATTGGCATGATTGTTTTCAGTATTTATATGAAAACTTACAAAAAGAACCTTGTGTTCTAATGATTGATGAATTTCCTTATTTGGCCTATCAAAATTCTTCAACCCTTTCTTTATGGCAAGAATTTATTGACCACTCATTAAGAAAAACAAAAACTTTACTGATATTATGTGGTAGCTCTATCTCCTTTATGGAAAGTGAAGTGCTGGGATATCAATCACCCCTTTTTGGAAGAAGAACTGCCCAGTTAAAACTAGAGGAACTTACTTTTTTTGATGCGCAACCTTTTTATTCAAACTTTTGTTACGAGGATCAAATCAAGCTATACTGTACGCTTGGGGGCACTCCTTATTATCTTTCCATGATAAAATCTGATGAAAGTGCTGATGATAATATCAAACGACTATTCTTTAGTAATTATGGCTATATGTATAATGAAATGGGGATGCTTTTAAAACAAGAGCTACGCGAACCTGCTGTTTATAATAGAGTCATTCAGGCGATTGCCTGTGGTAAAACAAAAATGAATGAAATATGTGATTATGTAAATGAATCCAGCAGTAAAGTAAGTAAATATCTCAGTAATCTAATACAACTACAAATCATTGAAAAACATCTTCCCTTTGGTGAATCAGAAGGAAAAAGCCGCAAAGGGGTTTATCAATTATACGATTTGGGATTTCGTTTTTACTATCGTTTTGTATTTCAAAAACAAGCATCTATCAATACTGGTTTAGGAGATAATGTTTATGATCAAGATGTTAAACCATTTTTAAGTGATTATTTAGGATATGGCTTTGAGAAAATTTGTATTCAATATTTGGTGAAAGAAAATCTTAAAGGAAATCTACCTATTCAGTTTACACGTATAGGAAATTGGTGGGGAAATAATCCAAAAGAAAAAAAAGAAGAAGAAATTGATATTATGGCAGATGATAATATGAATCTGATCATTGGCGAATGTAAATATAAAAATGAAAAAGTAGAATTTTCTATCCTTCAACAGCAAATAGAAAGATCTAAATTATTTCCAAAATATAAGAACTACCATTATTTCATCTTTTCAAAATCAGGCTTTGATTTTGATATTCATACAGTAGATAAGGCGTTCCATTGTATAACCTTGGAAGAATTATGCAAATAACATTTAAAAACTAGTGAATTATGATTTGGCTAATCGTAATTCACTAGTTTTTTATACTTATATTTTATTTTTCTATCAGATTTAATCCTTGGCTGGCAATGACCTCTTTATACCAATAAAAAGATTTTTTACGATATCTTTTTAAAGTACCACTACCATCATTATTTCTATCTACATAAATAAAACCATATCTTTTTTTCATTTCTGCGGTAGAGGCACTGATTAAGTCTATGCACCCCCAGGCAGTATATCCCATGACATCTACTCCATCATCAATCGCTTTTTTCACTTCTAACAAATGATCATTCATATAAGCAATACGATAATCATCTTCAACACACATGCCCTGATCAGTTTGTACAAGCTCATCCATTGCGCCTAAACCATTTTCCACAATAAATAATGGCTTTTCATAACGTTCATAATACATGTTCAAAATATATCGTAACCCTTGAGGATCAATTTGCCATCCCCATTCACTTTCTTTTAGATAAGGATTTTTTACCCCTGTAGTTAAATTACCTTTCCCTTTTTCATATTGGGAATCATCTTTTGCCATACATTTTGACATATAATAACTAAAAGATAAGAAATCACAAGTATTTTTCAGAATTTCCATATCTTCATCTTCCATTTGAATGTGAATATTTTCCTTTTCAAACATTTGTTTTGTATAAAAAGGATAATGTCCTCTCATATGGATATCCGTAAAGAAAAAGCCTTTTCGATTTTCTTCCATCACTGCGATAATATCATCCGGATGGCAGGTTCTAGGATAATTAACCAGTCCCAGCACCATACATCCAACCATATTTTCAGGATCTATTTCATGGGCTAATTTCACTGTCATTGCGCTGGCAACAAGCTCATGATGCGCAGCCTGATATAAATCCTGTTTACTTAGTTTTTCTTTTGGTGTTAAAATTCCTGCGCCCATGTATGGAAAATGCCATAATGAATTTATTTCATTAAAAGTCAACCAGTATTTAACTTTTCCCTTATATCTAGTAAAGACTGTTTTCGCATAATGCGTATAAAATTCAATCATTTTTCTACTGCGCCAGCCATCATATGTTTTTGCCAGATGATATGGCGTTTCATAGTGAGATAAAGTGATTAATGGTTCTATTCTATATTTTCTGCATTCATCTATGACATCCTCATAAAACTTTAATCCAGCTTCATTTGGCTTCTCTTCATCTCCATTTGGGAAAATGCGACTCCATGCGATAGAAAATCGATAAACTTTAAATCCCATTTCTGCGAATAAGGCGATATCTTCTTTATAATGGTGATAATAATCAATGCCTTCTAGTTTTAGATTTCTTTCTTCTATTGTTTTTCCTGGTGGCTTCATCACGCCATCTGGCATAAAGTCTTGAATCGATAAACCTTTTCCATCTACGTTATAAGCACCTTCGCATTGATTTGCTGCTGTGGCACCGCCCCATAAAAAGTTCTTAGGAAATGCTGTTTTCATGTTTTCTACATCCTTATTTAAAAATTTTCATTAGTTCTTTTTCTGAACTTACTGTTTTTTCATTTGTTTCTATAATATCGATATATTCATCACTATTCGTGATGATCACTGGTGTTACTATATCATATCCTGCCTGTTTAATTGCTTCTATATCAAATGTTAATAATAAATCATTTGCTTTTACTACATCATTGTTTTTTACATGTGTTGTAAAACCTTTACCTTCTAATTCCACTGTATCTAAACCTACATGAACCATCACTTCCACGCCATCCTCACTTGTCATTCCAATTGCGTGTTTAGTAGGAAATACTGCATTAATCGTACCATTAAATGGTGCCCTTACTTCCCCGATGGTTGGTAATACTGCGACACCTTTTCCCATAATTGCTTTAGAGAAAACTTCATCTTTTACTTCACTTAAAGGTACAATGCTTCCTGTTAAAGGTGAAGCAATACTTACAGCTTTATTTAACTCTTTTTTTGTTTTTTCACTTTTGATATCTACTTGCGTCAGAGTTGTATTTTCTTCTTTAAATCCCATAACGAATGTCACAATAAATGTTACTACAAAGGCAATTACGATACAAATACAAGCATTTACCACATTGGAGAAATCATCACAAATATATACAGGTATTGCGGTTAATCCAGCTGTTGCACTGGCATATGTACGCATGTTTGTTAAGCCGCCCCATAATCCAGCAACTCCTCCACCAATCATAACCGCTAATAAAGGTTTCTTTAATCGCATCGTAACTCCGTATAAAGCAGGTTCTGTGATACCAAATAAAGCTGTTGTTCCTGCAGAAATTGCTGTTTGTTTCATATCTTTATCTTTAGAACGAATTGCGACTGCAAAACATGCTCCTGCCTGAGAAATATTACTTGCCAGCATACCTGGTCCTAACAATGTTCCATATCCCAATGTTGCATATTGAGCAAGTTGTACAGGCATTAAACTATAATGCATACCAGTCATGACTAGAAGTGGACAGAATGCACCCATTAATACAGGTATTACCCATCTAGCTTCATTGTTCAAGAAATTAAATACAACATATAATAGATCCCCTACCATAGAACCTAAAGGTCCAATCACGATTAAGGATAAAGGTGCCATAATCAGGAATACAATTAATGGTACTAAGAATACTTTAACAGCATTTGGACTGATTTTTTTTGCGAATTTTTCTACATAAGATTGGATTAAAACAATCAATATTGGTGGAACGACTGCACTTCCATAAGATACCAGACGAACTGGCAATCCTGCAAAAGAAAGTGGCTCCCCTGCTGCTACCAAACCAGTAAATGTAGGATGAATCAATACGGCACCTAAAACTGCCGCAAAATATGGATTACAATTAAATCTTTTTGCACTAGAGAATGCAAGGAAGATTGGCAAGAAATAGAATGCCGCATCCGCAAACATGCTTAATAAAATATATGTTTGTGAATCAGTTGTGACCAAGCTTGTCGCAGTAAGAATTGCCAATACTGCTTTTATCATACCAGCACCGCAAATAGCCGGAATAACTGGTTGGAATATTGCGGTAATTGCTCCTAAAACCTTATTCAAATGGGAAACCTTTTCATCTGTATTACCCGTTACTGTTTCATTAAAATTTCCCATTTTTCTAATTTCATCACAAACAAAAGACACATCTGATCCAATTACTACTTGGAATTGTCCTTTTTTGTTCACAACTCCCTGCACACCTTTCACACTCTGTAATTGTTCAATATTTGCCTTTTTCACATTCTTTAATGTAAAACGAAGTCTTGTCATACAATTAGTGACAGAATCGATGTTATCAATCCCGCCAACATACTCAACTACCTGCTGAGCAATTTCTTCATACTTACTCATAATATTACCTCCTGAAATTTCATCTATGTTTTCTGATGGCCATCAGTGAAAACCAAATTAAAAGCCTAAACCTGAACACTATAAAAACGTGTGTCATCGGTTTAGGCTTTGCCTACTGAAAGTTACAACCCTAATCAAGACGATTGACTAATTGCTCGATTACATACACGATTGATGTGAAGCATGAAATATACCATTTCTTCACGACTAATCGATATATGATAAAGCTCTTCTATATATCTTTTTACTTTAACTGTACATTTATACGACTCTGGATAGCGATCTTTGATTTGTTCAAATAACATTTCATCCTGTGTTTGTGCTATATCATTTGAAAATAATCTTCTGGCAAAATAGCGGATATGTGTCACAAACCGCATATAATTCATTGAATCTTCATCTAATTTAAATTGATAGTGAAACTCTACAATCTGCAATATATCTTCGACAATCTTTGTAACTGCAATTGTCTGGTTCATTTCTTCACCATCATGTTGAGCATTTACAAAATGCATCGCAATATAACCAGCTTCATCTTCATCTAATTGCACATGTGTTTCATATTCAATCATATCTAAAGCTTTCATTGCTAATTTGAATTCTTTAGGATAAAATTTCTTTATTTCCCATAATAATACATTCTTTAATTTCTCTTCTCTTTCATATCGATTTACAGCATAAGATATGTGATCCGTTAATGCGATATAAATATTGGGATCAAGTTTTACCTGAAGTTCATTTTGAACCATATCCACAATACTATCTGTTAATTCCAGATATTTAACTGGTATCTCGTCAAATAATTGTGAGAATTTCTGATTCAATTCTGTTGTATCAAATACAAACCGTTTTTGTATTTTTGTTTCATCAACTTTATCTCCCTGCTTTTTCTGGAAAGCAATGCCTTTCCCCATAAGAATGATTTCATTCTCATTTTCATCTTCAACCATGCAAGCATTGTTATTAAAAATCTTTTGAATAATCATGAAATCACTCCCTTCTACATAAAAAACACCTAAGCAATATTAAAATAATGAATAGCTATAATTCCTTAGTTTAATATCATCTAGGTGTTGCCTGCTTACCAGTTACAATCCTTATCACGCTGTTAGGATATCATGAAAAATATTAGTTGTCAACGATATTTTTTCAATTTTTATACGCTTTCACTAGATTATTTGTAAGCCTTTTCTATATATAAAGGAAAAATTAGTTTTTTACAAAATAATGCATCATACATCTGCATTTATCCTTTTTTGTATTCAATTAAAATCTTGTTCATAGCTTTCAATTTCATCAAAAACCCAGTATAATTTTAGTACATATAGAAAGGTTGAAAACACATGGAAACTTTTACGATCAGACAAATAAAATTGCTACAATGCTTTCATCCAAATGAAATCTTAACTGCCTCTCAACTATCTAAAGAGCTGAAAATTTCTGAGCGAACCATACGTAATGAAATCAGAACCATCAATGAACAATATCCAGAATTAATCCTTTCTATCAAAAGCAAAGGATATATGATAGATGATAAAAATCCAATTCTTTCCTTATTAGATGAAGATGGTTCCACAATTGGAAGGACTCGTTATCTTTATATCATTAAACAAATATTATCACAGAAGGAAACAGACTATTATCAATTATCCGATGAATTATATATTAGTGAAAGCACGCTGGATAAACAATTAAATAGTATTAATCAAATTATTGAACGAAGAAATCCTAACATGCAAATCCGTCGAAGAAACAACAAGCTCATTATCAATGGTAGTGAAGAAGAAAGAAGACAAATTTATACATATCTAATGAATCATGAAATGGACCAATATAACTTTAATTTAAATAATTATACCGAGTTTTTCAATTCTTGTAATATCAATGACTTAAAAGCATATTTTCTTGATTTTAGCGAGCATCATCATTTAAAACTGCGTGACTTTGAAATCATCTCTTTTATTTTACATATTGCGATTATGCTGGAACGTGTAAATAAAGGCAATGAAATAACAAATATTGAAGGTTATCATCCTAGTGCTGAAGCCGAGGCACTGGCTCATGATTTTTATAAAGGGTTATCAGAAAAGTTTCATGTTACTTTATCAGATATGGAATTAACATACTTATCATGTTTATTTTCCGGAAAAATCTCAGATATACAGGATCAAAAAATCCAAGAGTATCGCACCTTTATTTCAGAAATAATGAATGATATTCAACAACAATATGATTTAGACCTACATCAAGATCAAGATTTCCAAGAAAACCTATTAATACATTTTTTAGGTTTAGATAATCGTATCCGGTCAAACAGTTTTTTAAGTAATCCTCTGATTAAAGACATAAAGCTTCACTTTCCATTGTTGTATGACATCAGTGTTTATATTGCGATGAAAATGCAATCACGAACACATACCGTGTTATTAGAAGATGAAATTGGCTATATCACACTTCATATTATGAATGCTGTAGAGAAAATACAACATCATACTTATAAAAAAGTTGTTATCGTAAATCCTATGAGTACTGCTGTGGTATCTTTTCTAAAACAAAGATTGATGCGTTGTAGTGATCTAACGATTGATATCACTGGTACATTTTCTATTTTTGATATTGAGAAAGTGAAAGAATGTCAACCAGATATCGTAATTTCCTTCATTCCTCTTCCTGAAGCTTTAGATATCCCAGTATATGTATGTAAAGGATTTCCTAAAGATGATGATTTAAAACGTATTGTTCATTTACTGAAAACAAATATAACATCAAATCATATTGAACTACAGTCTTTTTTCCATCAAGATTTATTCTTCACAGATATTGATGTAGCAAGCAAAGAGGAAGCAATTCACTTTATTTGTGATAAGCTTCTTCAAAAAGGATACTGTTCTAGTGATTATGAAGAAAAGATTTTAGCAAGAGAAAAAATCGCACCTACAGCTTATGGCAATTATTTTGCTATCCCACATCCTATAGAAAAATGTGCCAAGGAAAATGCTGTATCTGTTTGTATATTAAAACATCCGATTACCTGGAATAATCGAAAAATACGTCTGATCTTCCTTTTTGCACTATCCCCGCAAAAAGATATCGCCTTTGATGAATTATTTGAAAAACTTGTTGGTTTATTAAATGATGCAAGCCGTGTAAAATTATTAATGAAGGAAAAAGATTATTCATCTTTTTTAAAGACCTTCACAGATAATGAAAGTCATGCAATCTAAAAGTAATGCAAAAAGCAACAGCACAAAATTTCTGTGTTGTTGCTTTTTTATATTTTATAGATTTAAGATGAGCGATGTGTTACTCACAAACATAATGTGTAACATCATATCCCTCTTTTAAATAGGAAACATCTAGCATTGGAAATACATGATGCAGATAGTTTTCCATAGCTTTCATACCCGGTATTTCACAACATGAATGATGTACTACAATCATGGGGATATCTACATCAATTGCATATTGTACAGCATCATAGTTTTTAATACCATCATCGCTAACGATCACAGCTTCAGGATGATGTGGAAGCATTTCATATATATTTGTTGCGGCACCTGTACCGATGGTTATTCTTTTCACAATCTTATCTGTGTTGCCAAAAACATAAACCCCTTGTTGTCCATCCTCTTTTAACACATTCATAACGTGATTGGCCAGTTCTTTTACACTCATTTCCGGAATCATGGCACTTTGATAATAAGAAGATACCTTTCTTTCCTCAAATGTAAAACCTAACCTTTTTGCCCATTGATCATGAACACCATATTCTGGTAAACAATCCCAAACATCATGACAGCGATAGACACATATATGATTTTGTTCTAATAACGCTTTCTTATCATTTGCTGCATCGATTGCAGCACTCATCATTCTTGTAGAGCATTGATAAAATGGATTTTCATGTGTAATAATAAAATGAATATCTTTTTTTATAGCTTCTTGGATTACTTGCTTTGTTGCTACCCAGCAAACACCAACACGTTCTATTTCCTGATGACTATCTCCAAATAATATATGATCTCTTGTTTGATATGCTCGATTGACCCATGTTCCCTGCTCTTCTAAATGTTGTATTACATCAATAATTTGCATGTTGCTCATCTCCTGTCACTTTCTATTTTACTCTTCTTCATCTTCCGTTTCCAGTTCCATTGCAACACATTGTTTTTCATGCATCTTAAAGAATGGATAGTAAATCAAAATATCCACAACTAATAGACCACATACAAGGAACATCGCTTTGATATCCATTGTGGATAAAAAGGCTCCGGGAATGTTTGGCATCTGCCAGGATAACATTGCAAATGTTCTTCCTATGATATTACTTTCCATCAAAACAAACGATACAATCGCATTAAATGTAGAAGCACATAAGAATGGTATTAAGTAATATGGGTTCAACATAACAGGAACACCAAATACAATTGGTTCACCAATTCCAAAGAAAGCTGGAATGATACCAATACGCCCTACGGTTTTTAACTGTTTAGATTTAGAACGTACTAATAAAATCGCTAATGCCAATAAAGAGCCACAGCCACCAATCGCTACAAAATATACCCAGAAAGGTGTTGTAAATACATGAGGCAATGCTTCTCCTGCTGCTTTTGCGGCTACATTGATAGATAAATTTCCATCACGAATTGGTGCAAGGATTCCAGATAAGGCTGCATCATGGATACCAAAGAACCAGAAGAAATGTACCAATAAAGTCATAATAACGATAAATAACAAGCTATCTGCAGCCTGTAAAGAAGGTGCCATTGAAGTATAAATAAATTCAGGGAAGGTTGTATCAAATGCATGGAATATCGCAAATATCGCAACATATCCAGAAATAATCACAAAACCTGGCACAAGGGAAGCAAATGTTTCACTTAATGATGCTGGTACACTTGGTGGAAGATTGATTCTTCCCCAATCATGTGAACGCATGAAATGATATGCTTCTACAGTTAGTATAGAAATTAAGATTGCTGGTAAAATACCCTTTCCATCCATATAAGATATTTCCACAACTTTTCCATCCCAGCCAAGTTGCTGCGGTGTCATTACTAACATCAAGAAACCACAAACACTTAACATTGCTGGTACTAGAAAATCATGTTTGAAATGGCGCGTTAAATAATATGTAATTGCGATACATACATAGATAGACATTCCACCTAATGTTAATGCACTGATCCAGTTTAACAGCATACTATTTTGTTGCACAAATGATGCCCAGGCTAATAAGAATCCATTTGTTGTTTCTTCTGTGACAGGTGCTGCACTGATTACTGCGGTTACACCACCCATTAATGTAATTGGCAATAATGAAATAAATGCATCTCGAATTGCTCGTAAATGACGCTGTGAACTAAGTTTATTTGCAATCGGTAAAATATGTTTTTCTATTTTTTCATTCATTGTTTGAAATGACATGATAATTTCCTCCTTTTATTTATTCTCCTAAAATTTTAATAATGTCTTTTAAAACTCCTTTTCCATCCATCATACCATAATGTTGTGGTGCGATTCCTTTTACAGGAATATTTACCTGTGCTTCAATTGTAGGAATCTGATGACGAATCTGTGGTCCTACTAAAATCAATTCTACACCATCCAAATGCTGCATAAATTCAGCTTCTCCATAAGCATGTACCTCAAATGCCCCTTTACTTGCATCCTGAATACGCTTTGCTAATATCCCTGTAGACATACCTGCATTACAAACCAACATTACTTTTTTCATATACGTTTCCTCTCCTTATTTTAAATTTTCTGCATTGCTGTTGATCATATCACGATACCATGTATAGCTTTTCTTTGGTTTTCTAATTCTGTCATGATCAAAATCGACAGCTACCAGTCCATATCTTTTTTCACATCCGTTTTTCCATGAATATAAATCAAAACTACTCCATGCAAAATAGCCTTTTATATTGGCGCCTTGCTCCATTGCTTCAAACATTGCTTTGATATGATCACGCATAAATGATATACGGTATTCATCATCAACTTGTGGAACAGTAACATCTTCATACATACCGATTCCATTTTCTGTAATATATATTGGCAAGCCATATTTCTGATGTACTTCTAATAAGCCATCTTTCAATCCCTTTGGATAAATTTCTGTATCCCATTCTGTATATGTACTATTTGGATCATGCATAACCTGCTCAAACCAGTGTTTCACAATAACTTTACTAGAGCCTTTTCCAGCTTTTCCACTGTTATTCACAACAAAGGTTGTTTCTCCACTTGTATAAGGTTTTACCAATGTTCTTGAATAATAATTTAACCCAAGAAAATCTACTGTATTTTCTTTTATTATCTTTAATTGTTCTGGTTTCATATAAGAAATATCATATTGTTTAGATAATTCACTTAATAGATCAATTGGAATTTCTCCTTTTGCGGCAGTATCTAAAATCCAGTTATTACAATAATTGTCTGCATAACGCATGGCAATCTTTGTTTCTATACGATCATCTACACCATTTACAGGAGTAAAACTATGTACAATACCGATTTCGCCTTCATATCCGCCTTCACGGAATTCTTTTACGCCTAATGCACTTGCATACATCACATGATAAGCAGCTTTGATTGTCTTAGATACATCCTGAATACAAGGAGGATAATTTCCAATCAGATATCCACTGCAAACAAACCATTTTGGTTCATTAAACGTTACCCATTTTCTAATTTTTGTATGGAAGTTTTCAAAGCAAACCTTTGCATACTGTGCAAATGCTGTACATACTTCTTCATTTAGCCAGCCACCAGTTTCTTCCCAATATTGTGGCAAATCCCAATGATATATCGTCACAAATGGCTCAATACCATTTTCATGACAACAATCTAAAATCTTATGATAAAATGCTAATCCTTTTTCATTGATTTCACCTTGTTTATTTTTTATGATTCTAGGCCAAGATAAAGAGAAACGATATGCTCTCTGTCCACCTTCTTTCATCATTCTGATATCTTCTTCAAAATGATGATAATGATCGCTTGCAATATCTCCATTCTCTAATCCTTCTTCGTGTAAGTAGTGATCCCACATGGATTCTACACGTTCATCTAAATCCCAGGCGCCTTCACATTGATAGGAAGCAGTAGCACTTCCCCAAAGAAAGTTTTTTAAATCCATCATATCATCCCTCCATTTTTTGATATAAATAAATAATTTCTTTTGTTAAATCCACGGTGACTGCTGATGAAGCGATGTGATCTTCAGCATGCATAAGAAGCAGATCTATTTTTATTTTTTCTTCATCGTTGGCCATAATGCGCAACATTTCCGCATGAATCTTTTGAGCTTCAATCAACTCCTTTTTTGATTCCTCCATCATAGAAAGACTTTCTTTAATTTGTTTTTCTTTTGCTTTTTCTAATGCTTCATAAGCAATACTTCTAGCATTTCCACTGTGTAAAATTAATTGAAATGCATATTGTTCTGATGTCATATTCCCACTCTCCTTTTGACACCATTATCATAATTAAAATCGCTGCATGTTTAAAATTTTTAATTTCCGTTAAGTAACGGCAAATCACGAAGATTCCTTTAAATACAAAAAAAGATTCATATCTGTCTTAGATATAAACCTCTTTCACAATCATTTATTATTTTTATAACGTACGCAAATCATTCAACACAACGAAATATCCATTTTCTTTTTTTATAAACTCAACTTGAAGCGTTAAATCATTTAGTTCTCCATCAGTCATCAAATCATAATCCATAAAATATCCACTGCTATCATCAAAGGCCTCCAGATAAATATCTTGTTTATTTTTCGTTGATGTTGGATCATCAATTTTCATCACTGGCTGTGTTTCATCTAAGTATCTAAGTGCCAAAATCAAGTCTTTTTTTGATAAACGACTGGTATCAAATAATGATAAGAAAGCATCATCGTCTTCAATAGACAACTTTGCCAGAGCTTGTTCAATATAAGCCACAAAACAATCTTTTTCTTTTCCTGTTTCTACTTTTATCATAAGCAGCCTCCTGATTTTAGCACGTTATTTATAAATGTTTTATCCTATAAATCCTCATAAGTAATCTGCATAACATCCTGTTCCTTTAACCATTGTTTTATTGCAGGATCACATGCCATATCCACTTCCATCGTTCTAGGAATTGTTAGAGATGAATGCTTTAAAATGTATCCATCTAAGTAACCCGGGTGACATACCATAACATCAGCTGCGCCATCATGTGCATGCATAACCATATCCTTTAGAAGTTTTTCAGGATCATAATCTGGATTCATACTATCCATCCACATATAAACCATTGTATTTCCAACCATCATTGGTTCACTTCCCGGAGCCATTCCATTGTATTTTAAACCATGACGATTTGCGACAATCTCTAAACCTTTGAAAAAGTTTTTACTGGAAACGGCATGCCCTTCAAAATATTGCGGTTGTCTACCTGTTAGTTCCACAAAGCGTTCATATTGCGCTTCAATTTCTAAAATCACTTCATCCAATACCACAAAATCTTCTTTGGCACTGCGATATTCTTTTGATGATTTAAACTCACCATGTTCGTTCGTAATGCTAGGGATCAATGATGGATCAACCAAAGGTTTTCCTACACAGATATTGGTATGTTGACCTAAACATACATCTACACCTTCTAATAATTTTAAACCATGTGCCACCGTTGGCATATTACTCATCACACCAACAGATTTAATAATGCCTTCCTTTACACTTTTTGCGATGCCATAGTTTACACCTTCACTATAGCCCAGATCATCTGCACGTATTAAGATTTTTTTCATCAAACTACCATCCTTTTTCTTTTATTTTGTTAATACAGGATCATCTTTTGCATATCCTGTAAAATAAGTTACAACTGCGGCAACCAAAAAACCAATTCCACAGCTGATTACACCATTTATCAAATTAGAAGCAGGACCGCCAGCAAAAGCTGTTAACCCAATAAAGCTTGCGACTGGAACCATAGCATAACATGCGACATGCATGATACCTGCATATAATCCACCAGCAAATCCTCCAATGATCAATCCAATAAATGGACGTTTATATTTTATACCATTACCATATAAACCAGGTTCTGTTACTCCACCTATTATTGAAGCAATGAAGTATCCAAAAGTCAATGATTTTTCTTCTGTATTTTTAATTTTCAAGAAAGAGCCCAACAACATGCCAGCAACAGATAAAGAAGCAATGGCACCACCGACAGACACTAAACTTTCTTGTCCAGCCTGTGCAAATGTCATGACTAATGCTGTGATAAATACAACATGCATACCACTCATAACAACAAACTCCCATAGTGCAGCTATGATTGCTACTGCCAAGAATCCAATGCCAGGAATCTGATCAAGTCCTAATAAGAAATTACAAATATAATTACCTAAGATAGAACCAATTGGTCCTAATACACATAAACAGATAGGAATCATTACTGCGATACTTAGGAATGGTACGAAAATCGTTTTTAATGCTTGTGGTAAAATACGTTTAAAGAATTTTTCTATATAACTCATTACCCAGATAGATAAGATGATTGGTAATAATGTAGATGCATAATTTTGTGCGTTACATGGAATACCATAAACAGTAAATAGTGTTCCTTCCGTAGCAATATTCACAAATGTCGGATGCATCATAATACATCCCAAGAACATACCTACAACTGGTGTTACATTGAACTTTTTAGATGCTGTATATCCTAATACAATTGGGAAGAAATAAAATCCTGCATCCCCAACAAAGGTAAATAGTGTATATAAATCATCTGTTTCTGATAGAACATTCAACATGCTTGGGCCTAAAACTGCGACTAGCATTTTAAACATAGATGCAGCCATCATCAATGGAATCAATGGCACAACACATCCAGATAAAGTTTCAAGAATATTACTTCCAACCTTTTTCAATGTTAGCTTTTCTTTTGTTTTTTCACTTGGTTCTTCAATGGAATCACTTAATGTAAATCCACCTTGTGTACATACTTCTTTATATACGTGTTCTACAGTCTGACCAATGATAACCTGAAACTGTCCACTAGAAAATTGACAGCCTAATACTCCCTTCATACTTTTGATATCATCTAATTTTACCTTACTTTGATCTTTTAAATTAAAACGTAATCTTGTCATGCAGTGTGCTACGAACGTAACATTTTCTTTACCTCCCACACCTGCTAAAATCTCACTTGCCATTTGTTCATATTTACTCATAATTTTATGTTCTCCTTTACATGAAAAACCCCCAACACAAAAACTACTTCTGTAATCTTTGCGCTGAGGGTGATGCTCTATTGATGACAATCCTCTCTTGCACATAATCGATTGATATGTAACATTAAGTATAATAAATCTTCTTCATGAAGACTCCAATTCATTTCATTTTGTAGATATTTTTTGATATGTAAAGCACACGCATATGTTTGCGGATTTTCATTCTTTACATATTCAAACATTTTTTTATTTTCACTGGTAATAGAATCCTTTTTCTCCTGACGTTTCAGAAGATATAAAAGATGTGACGTGAATCGGGAGTAGTTGAAACTGTTTTTATTGATATGAATTTGAAAATCTTCACCAATTAATTCTGTAATTTCCTCAATCACTTCATCGCTGTTTGGCATCTGTTGTGATATCGATGTCACAGTTTCTGCATTCACAAAATGCATGGCAATATTGCTTGCCTCTCCTTTTGGTAATCGAATATTCATCGTTTTCTGTATCAGCTTTACAGCTGTTTCTCCCAGTGCGAATTCTGTTTCATATAAATATTGGATATCGTTGTATAATGGTGCCTGTATATTGATGTTTTTCTTTACGCGTTCAATTGCGAATGCAATATGATCGGCTAATGTAAATACAACGTTAGGACTTAATTCACTTTTGATTTTCATCCTGGCAATATCCACAATTTTCGCAGCAGTTTCTAATACATCCACATCAATTTCATTCAACAGATTGAAATACATTGCATCTACATCATAGAAGGTTCTTTGTATTACATTTAAATCTTCTATCACATATGGACAAGGCTTAAAACCAATCCCTGTACCTACAGCAATTAATTCACGATCATTATCATCAACACATAATGCAATATTGTTGTTTATCTTTTTTATGACTTTCATGACCTGCCAGTTCCTCCCTTTTCTTATGATACATACAGATGTATCATTGTTTCTATTGATATCCCTTCTTTCTTTTATTTTAACATGGCTGAAACAAATAAAAAACTCTGCATATCACAAAACCTCAGTAAACAGAAATATTTGTTTCCTAAAGGTGATGCCTCCCGCAGAGTGACAATCCCGTTGTAGTAACTACATTTTAGCAAGCGGTTACAGCTTTGTCAATGCTTTATTTATAATTCTAATTATTCTAACAAATCTTCTATACTACATCCCAAAACCAAAGATAACGCTCTCACGATATTCACTTGTGCTTTATTGATTTCTGTTTCTCGCTGTTCATAAGCACGAATGGTTCTTTCTTTTACTTCTGCATATTGTGCTAACTGCTTTTGTGTTATTTCTGATTTTTTACGTAGTTTATAAAGGTTTGTAGGCGCTTTTTCTACCCTTTCCATAAGGACATCATAACCTTTTTTCACATCAGCTTCATGAAGTGGGTAATATAATGCAAAGATATCCGATGGCGCTATAGCTGAAAATATTGTAGAAAATTTAAATCCAGATTTCCATTGTACATAAGCAGTTATCCAACCCATCCAATACTCAGGCGTTTTGCCAAATCCTGTATCATATGTTATATAATCTGCTTCTAAATGATGGCTTTCTAAAACAAGCATTACCAATTCACTTCCACCTTTATTGATGTAATATGGATTTCCAATTTCAATACCATGACAAACAGGTGAATCTAAAAATAAAGCACCAAATGTATCAATATCCATATGTTGATTATTGACTGCATAATCAAACATTACAGCGAATTCTTCCATGACATCATCAAGATATACTTCATTGTAGCCTTTGATCATCATTTTTCATCTCCTCACGCAAAATATCAATGATATAAATATCGTTCTTATCAAACTTTTTATTTTTCAAATATGTACGATACTCGCTTCTTGCTTTATTATCCCTTTGTACTCTTCTACTGAAATACGCTTTATGATCAACTTTTTCATAACCTACAAATTTTATCGTTTGAAATGCTTTTTCTGATTTTAAAATAATTTGTTCGTCTAATTTTCCTAACCTCATTGCTTCACCTAATGTCTTTAAAGATATCGTTCCTTGAATGAAATCCTTTGCGAATTGAAAGTATGAATCATCCGCGCGATATCCTATGATTACATCATAATTTCTATAATCTGGAAGAAACGTATCAAGAATATATTGTTTAGCCTGCACCATTAATTCATCATTATTTAATTCAAAGCTTCTATTTTCTAAGAGAATCGCCAACCAATTTAACATATGATAATCATTTGTAAGATTTAAAATAGATAGATTTCTCATATCCAGTTGGTATTGATTTGCATATCCTTCTAAGTTTTCTGTACAAGCCCACTCTTTCGCAAGTTTTCTGTACAATAAAAACCTTGTCCATAATCATTATAATTTTTCCCAAGTCCATAAATTGGTTGAACAATTTTGTCTTTTGAGCCATGATAAATTGTCAAAATATTTTCCATATGCTACCTCTCTTTTCATTCATTATACCATTATATTGGCAGTTTATATCCATTTTGATATAAAAAATATGACCAACCTATCGCCAGCCATATTTTCATATATATTAGATAGAAATTAATTCATATTCTCTAGAACCAACACCTAGTTCTTCTGCTGCTTCAACGGTATGTACACCATTTCTTGATTCAATTCGTTCAATAAGATCTGCTTTACCAGGATCTTCACTTTGATAAACGAAATCTAAACATGCTTGATCAAGAGCAACAGGATCATTAGATGCCAAAATACCAATATCTTTAATTTTAGGATCTTCTGCCACAGCACAACAATCACAATCTACTGACATATTGCACATCACATTGATAAATACGATTTGACCTTTATAATAATCCATAATGGATTTTGATGCGTCGGCCATAGATTCTAAGAAGGCGTCATGATCTGCGGTCCAAAATTCATCTGGTTTACCTACACCATGTATATATGCCTTTCCATAGCTAGACGCAATACCAATAGAAATATTCTTTAATGCTCCGCCAAATCCACCCATAGGATGTCCTTTGAAGTGAGATAAAACCAGCATAGAATCATAATTTTTCATATGTGAACCTACATAATTTGTCTTAATTTGTTTACCATCTACACCTAATTCCATATCGCCATCTTCATCCAAGATATCAACTGGCGCAATATCTGTCCATCCATGAAGTTTCATTGTTTCCCAATGAGCTTTTGTCGTATTTCGTTTTCCTTCATATGCAGTGTTGCTTTCGACAATCGTACCATGCACATGATCAATAATCGGTTTCATAAACGGTGGACGTAAGAAATTTTGATTTCCTACTTCTCCTGAATGTAACTTGACAGCAACCTTGCCTTGAAGTGATACTTGTAAAGCTTCATACATTTTGACCATAGCTTCTGACGTGATTTCTTTTGTGAAATATACTTTTGATTTTCCCATATCATAACCCTCTTTCCAAGAGTTACTATATCACTTAGAGCAAACTCTAAGTCAATCGTTTTCTTTTATTTCTTCAATTTTTTCAATTTTTACTGCCGTTCCTGTTAAGATTACCCCGATCATATTACTATTGAACATAGTATATTCGATATCCACACCAACAATGGCATTTCCACCATTAAACAGGCATCGTTCAATGATACGTTTCTTAGCAGCAACTTTCGCATCCTGAAGTTTGGCGATAAATGCTTCTGATTCAGTACCTGTCATATCCGCAACAGATGCTTCCCAACTGCTGATAAAGCCTGTACCTAATACGCTTTCCCCACTGATGATGCCATGATAGGAAAGGATACGATAGCCTTCAAAAGTTGGACAAGTCGTCATCATAAATCCATCATCTTTTTTCGCATTTTCTTTTGCTTCTTTTTCCTGGATTCCTTCTTTGAACCATGCTTCTACATTATCAATAACATTTTGAGGATAATTGCGTTCTCGCATTTCTTGCATTGCTAAACGATATTTTTCCTTTAATATTTCTGATGTTTTTGCGCCTCTCCCATTCTTAAATGCTTTTAAACTTTCGTAACAATCTGTACACATATAGATATCTTTAAATTGTGTTGGATATGTTCCCAACCCTTCTGCACGTTTTCCGCACACACTGCACATTTTCTTTGCCATAGGAAAACCTCCTTTTCATTTTCTATACTATCATTATAAATTAGAAAGTTTGTTTCGGATACAAGATTTATTAAAAATTTAAACAAAAAGTAGAAAATAATAATCGTTATCATAAATTCTGGTTTCATAGTTACAGAATAGTGAGTTTCTATAATATTTTACTTATTCAAAAACATTAGAAAATCGTCATATTTATGATATTCATAGGATGTTTTACATATCTTTAAACTTTTCTAGTTTGTTCTTTTCAAAAAAGTTTAATAAGCTTTTTAAAGCGTCTTACTTTGAGATAAAAATAGACTTAAACATTAGCGTCATTTATAAGATGAAAATAAAGCCTGCTAGCGATGAAAAGTCTATTTATGAAATTCTTCTTTATACAATCAATAATTGAAATGAATATTGTTAAAATACTACTCTTTTTCTATGGCGCAATTTCACCAAAAGTGAAATATATTAAAGTTATGACAGTGCTTTAAGCTACATATAGGTTTTTTTTAAATTTTTCAAAAATAATTTAGGATTTTCATACCAAAAATACGTATGTAAATAATGTAGGCTTTCATAGCCTAGAAAGATGAGGACCTCTATGGGAAAAGAAAAATCAAAGAAAACAAAAGCTACAGTCACAAATCTTGAAAAGAAAGAAGAATTAAATGTTTTAGCTGAAAAGGAAGCTGTGAATGAGAATAATGAATCATCGGTATCCTTTACCAACGATGTATTTATGAAGTTTAGTTTAATTGGTGAAGATGCCACTTCTAATCTTCTGCGTAACTTCTTTTGTACAGTTGCAACACATTACAAGTACAAAATTGTACACACAAAAGTAGTGAATTCAGAAATTCTTCCTGAACAATTTGGCTTAAAACGTATCGTTATGGATGTTGTAGCGACAGATGATCAAGGCAGACGCCATAATATTGAGATTCAAAATCAATTCAAAGATGTAGATTTTAATCGTTGGGAGTTTTATGGTGCAAAAAATTTAAGTATGCAGTTAAAATCAGGAAATTACTATAATGTAATTCAACCAGAATATCAGATTATCTTAACATTCTTTACAGGTGAAGCAGCAGAAAGAAACAATAAACTAATCAATCATTATGTGATGCGAAATGAAGATGGTGAAGTAGAACAGGAGAATGCATTGATCAATCGTACATATGTTAATTTGAATGTGATTGATCGCATCGTAGAAGAAAAAGGCGTAGAAAACTTAAATGATTTCGAAAAGTTATGTTACCTATTTAAACACAACGAACCTTGTGATACAATAAACACAGGAAAGTTGGTGGATGCGATTATGAAAAAATATGATGATATGAAACAAAATGAAGAAGTATGGACAATGGCACAACGAATTGAAGAAGCAGAATTACGCGAGAAGTATCTTGAAGAAACGGCAAGGATCAAAAATGAAGAAGATCGAAAAAAAGCCCTAAAAGAAGGAAGAGAAGAAGGACTGAAAGAAGGGCTGAAAGAAGGTAAAAAAGAAGGACTAAAAAAAGGTCTAGAAGAAGGTAAAAAAGAAGGTCTTTTAGAAGGTCAGCTAAAAATCGTGAAATGCCAGATAATGAAAAAATATGGTCAGGACGCTTCTACTTGGCTATCATCTTTGACATCATCACAACTGGATAAAATCATTGAACTCATCTTAACATGTGACACATATGAAGAACTAAAACAACAAATACAAAAATAATTAAGCAATAAAAGATGGCTGGTTCTCTTAACGAAATCAGCCATCTTTTTTCCCTTTAATTAATCTAAATCTTTACCATTGCTTTCGATTACCTTCTTATACCAGTAGAAAGAATCTTTTCTGCTACGATCAAATGTACCATTACCTAAATCATCACTATCTACATACACAAAACCATAACGTTTTCCCATTTCACCAGTAGATGCACTTACTAAATCAATGCATCCCCAAGGTGTATAACCAATTAAATCGACACCATCATTTACAGCTTCTTCCATACAACGAATATGCTTTCTTAAATAATCAATACGATACTCATCATGGATGCTTCCATCGCTTTCAACCTTATCAAAAGCGCCTAAGCCATTTTCCACAACCATCAAAGGAATTTGATAACGTGCATATAATTCATTTAATGTATAACGGAGTCCATCAGGATCAATCTGCCATCCCCAATCACTAGATTCAAGATATGGATTCTTCACACCACCCATTAAGTTACCAGCTGTACCTTCTAAATTTGGATCATGTGATACACAATTGCTCATATAATAAGAGAAGCTATAGAAATCTACTGTCCCATTCTTTAAGATTTCCTCATCTCCAGGTTCCATTTTCACATGAATATCATTTTCTTCCCAATAACGTTTAGCGAAGTAAGGATACTCTCCACGAACCTGCACATCCCCACAATAGAAGTTACCCATTTCCTTCAACTTTTGACACTTTAATACATCCTGTGGATGACATGTATAAGGATAATTCTGCATATATGCAATCATACAGCCAATCTTAAACTCAGGATTGATACTGTGTCCTAATTGTACAGCTTTCGCACTTGCGATAAATTGATGATGTAACGCCTGAAAACGAAGCTGTGGAATATCTATCTGCTTTGTGAAATCTCTTGTGCCTTCATTTAAAATGCCAAGACTCAAATAATTTCCCATTGGCATCGTACCACAGTTAATTTCATTAAACGTCAACCAATATGTAACCTTATCTTTATAACGATTGAAGATCACTTCACAGTATCTAACAAACATATCAATGACTTCTCTGCTTACCCAGCTATCATAATTTTCCGTCAAGTAAAATGGCATTTCATAATGTGAAATTGTCACTAATGGCTCAATACCATATTTATGTAATTCATCAAATACGTTATCGTAAAATTTTAATCCTTCTTCATTTGGTTCTGTTTCATTACCTTTTGGAAATATTCTTGTCCATGCGATAGACATACGGAATGTTTTAAATCCCATTTCTGCCATCAACGCAATATCTTCTTTATAACGGTGATAGAAATCACTTGCTTTATGATTTGGATAATATAATCCTTCTTCTAGTGTGCGTGTGATCTGACGAGGTGTTGTATGTGTACCATTGCTCATCATATCCGCAGCACTTAATCCTTTTCCTCCTTCATTCCATCCACCTTCATATTGGTTGGCAGCTGTCGCACCACCCCATAAAAAGCCTTCTTTAAATCCCATAATATAAGTCCTCCTTATTTCCTGAATTGATTATAACATAGGCATTTTTCTTGTAGTTTTCAAAACATGTAAAATTGTGTACATTTAAATAAAAGGCCTGATTTCTCAGACCTCAGCTTTAATCTAAATCTTCACCATTGGATGCGATAACTTTTTTGTACCAGTAGAAAGAATCTTTGCGATAGCGTTGATATGTTCCGTTTCCTTCATCATCTGCATCTACATATACAAAACCATAACGTTTTGTCATCTGACAATCTCCACAACTTACCAAATCGATACATCCCCATGGTGTATATCCCATTACATTGCATCCATCTCCTATTGCTTCTTTTATGGCCTGAATATGGGCTCTTAAATATTCTATACGATAATTATCATGTACATTATTATCTGATGTTAATTCATCATGAGCGCCTAATCCATTTTCTACTATAAAAATCGGTACGCCATAGCGATCATTCATATCATTTAATGTAATTCTCAAACCTGTAGGATCTATTCCCCATCCCCAATCTGTCATTTTAATATATGGGTTCTCCAAGTTTCTGATGAAAGCACCAATTGGTTCTGCTTTATCTGGTTCTGCGCTAATAACTGCTGTATGATAGTAACTAATAGACGCAAAATCTACAGTCCCTTCTTTTAAAATACTTTCATATCCAGGATACCAGTCTATTTCAATACCTTTCTTGCGATAATAATTCAAAATTGATGTAGGATATGTACCTTTCACTTGAATATCCGTTGGGAAATAATTAAATTGACTTTGTTGTTGTGTTGCTAATACATCTTCTGGATTACAGGTATACGCATAGTTTTGAAGTCTACAAATCATATTACCAATCATTCCTTTTGATGTATGCTCACGAAAATATTTGACAGTTAAAGCACTTGCGATTAATTGATGATGTAATGCTTGATGAATACATGCTTCTGGCGTTTTTTTAGATTTCTCTACAAACATGCCTCCTCCTAGATAAGAAGAATTCATGATCATATTGATTTCATTAAAGGTAATCCAATAGTTTACTTCATCTTTATATTCATCAATCAAAAATTTTGTATAATGTAGAAAATAATCAATCATCTTAGGGCTTTCCCATCCATTGATAGTTTCTGTCAAATAAACTGGGATTTCATAATGAATCATCGTAACCAAAGGTTCGATGCCATATTTATGACATTCCTTAAATACATTATGATAAAACTGCACTCCATCTTCACATGGTTTTTCTTCTAAACCTGTAGGAAATAATCTACTCCATGAGATACTCATTCTGAAAGTCTTAAATCCCATTTCGCCTAATAAAGCGATATCTTCTTTATAATGATGATAGAAATCCACACCTCTTCTAAAAGCAAAATTATACTCATCTTCATGCTTTTTATGATCCTCAAACATATCAACTGTCACATTGATTGGAAATACTTTTTCTTTATCTGCTTTTTTTACTCTACGAATATAATCCATATGAGAAAGTCCTCTTCCACCTTCGTTATATCCTCCTTCAAACTGAGAAGCAGATGTTGCGCCTCCCCATAAAAACTTTTCATTAAACGCCATAGTATAGATCCTCCTTTTTTATTCCGCTAGCTTTTACTTCTTATTTTTTAAGAAATTAAAATGTTATACTGTGTATAAATATTTTTCATTTAGTCTTCTTTGAATCCTAAAATCCACGTCATTATAAATGAAATTACCATAGAAATAACTAATCCTATGATTCCATTTACTAAATTAGCACCTGTAGGTCCAATCAATGTAGGTAATACAAATAATCCTGTTGAACCAGGCATTGCATAAATAAATGTATGTGTAATACCAAAATAAGCACTAGCTACTGCATTTCCAATCATTGTGGCAATTAATGGTCTTTTTAATTTCATTAAGACTCCATATAATGCAGGCTCAGTAATACCACCAACTAAAGCTGTAGTGGCACATGTCATAGCAGTTGCTTTTGTATCTACTTTTTTTGATTTCAAAGAAACAGCAAGGCAGGATGCTGCTGAACCAAATACATAACCAATACCAGTAACAAAGAAGAATGTTTCATATCCATTTTCTGCAAAACTTGTTAAAGCAAAAGGAATTAAGGCTGTATGCATTCCAGTAAAAATTAATAATGGACGTAAAGCACCCATTACCGCCATACCAACAAATCCTAAAGTGTTATAAATCCACATCAAACCATCTGCAAGATATTTACCTAAAACTGTTCCTAAAGGCCCTAAAACACAAATTGCTAATGGTGCCATCACTAATAAAGTTAGAGTTGGTACAAGAACAGAGGATAATATCTGTGGAACATATTTTGTAAAGAACTTATGTACATAAGATAAAATCCATGTGATTAAAATAGCAGGCAAAACGCTACTTGCATAAGATGTAGCAGTAATAGGTAACCCAAATATTGTTGTAATAGTCCCTTCTGTTAATCCTGTTGTAAATGCAGGAAGTAAAAGAAAGGCACATAGCAATGTCGCCAATGGTAAACTTGTTTTAAAATGCTTAGAAGCATTTATACCCACATAAATCGGTAAGAAATAAAATCCAGCTTCTCCTATATTCTGTATGACAAGATAAGTTGAATTAGTTGCGTCTAAAATGTGAAATTGAAGTAAGAGCAATGCTATAACTTTAAACATACCAGCACCTATCAAAATAGGTAAAGCTGGCACCATAGAATTAACTACAGCTTGAACTATACCATTGCCAATCCCTTTTAATGAAATAGTTTTTTTCTCATCAAGATTTTCGTTAATTGCGGCTTTTACCTCAAATCCTGTTAAATCACAAAATTCACGATAAACTTCTCCTACATTCTGTCCAATAACAATTTGATATTGTTCACCCTGTATTTTTAAAGCAATAACTCCATCAATTGCTTCAATACTTTCTTTCTTTATTAAGCTTTTATCTTTAAACTCTAAACGTAATCTAGTTATGCAGTGAAAACAATTTGTTATATTGTCTTTGCCACCAACATTTTCTAATATTGCCTTTGCAATTTCTTTATTTCTTTTCATTTTGATTTCTCCTCTCACGTTCTTCAAAAATAAATATTGGGCCCTAAATATTTATTTTTTTTGTAGAAACTACATTTAACGTATATCCTTTCTGTCAGGAACTATATCTCCTGTTTCTACCATCCAATCTAATATCTTTAACTTCATATTTTTTATAATTTCTTGATACTCTGAATGCATTATTAAATTGTTTAATTCTTGTGGATCATTTTCTAAATCATATAATTCATCATTTTCATATAAACGATATACATACTTCCATTTGTCCATCCGACACATAATTGCTTTGGTATGTTCTGGTCCTTCTGAAGCTTGAGATGACAACCTTGGCCAATATTGTGAAGATGGACCATGTCCTAATTCCATCGCCCATGTTTCTCCATGAATCCTTCCACCCTCACTAAAAACTGCTTCTCGATGTTGTTCTTCTTTATCAAATAAATGCACAAGTGACTTTCCAAAATTAACATATTCTGTTTGAATACCTGATATTTCTTCAATTGTTGCAGTAATATCTACAAGTTCTACAAGTGCATTTGAAACACGGGGAATTACATGATATTGCTTTGCTGGTTTTATTAATAATGGAACATTTACAACTGGATCATCGAAACAGTTCTGAACTTTTTCCGCAATATCATAATCACCTGTATAATCTCCATGATCTGAGAAAACAAAGATATTTGTATCATCATATAAATTACACTCTTTTAACTTATCTCGTACCATGCCATAATGATGATCAAATCTAGATACCATCGCCAGATAAGTTGCCCGCATTTCTTGAAAGTTTTCTTCACCCCAATTGGATAAATTTTGTTTTTTAGCTATTTCCTTTAACATACTAGGTTTTCCTTCAAGCGTAATAGCACTTGGTCTTCTTTTTGCGACTTTTTTACGATCAATACTTGAAAACCATGGTTCCTCACACATATATTCTGGATGTGGATACATAAGTGTTATGTATAAGAAAAAGGGCTTGTGATTCTTTTCTTTACTTTTTTCTTCTATATAAGCTAAAGCCTGCTCAATGCAACTCCAATCATATTTAGCAAAAACAGTCTTATCATTGACATCATCTAAATCTACTTTCCCTACATAAAAGGAATAATAACCTGGTTCATCTGGCTTTAATTGTGATTCTTTTTTATTCTTCTTCATCATATCTTGTAAAGCAATAAACTCTCCACCTTTTATATCTTTTGAATCACCTGATCCAAATGGCCGATAATATCGATCACAAAATTCTTCTTTTGTTCTATTCCCTGGAATCACATCGTTTCTTCCTATCCAGATAACTTCATATCCATTATTTTTCATAGTCCTCAGGATATTAGGTTCTCCTTCATTTTGAAGATAATGAATTGTTCTGTGTCCAGTTGTATGAGGATATAATCCCGATAAAAAACTTATACGAGAAGGTACACAAACTGGATTTTGACAATACGCATGTGAAAATGATATCCCCTCTTGACTTAATTGATCTAGATTAGGAGTAATCGAAGCTTGATTTCCTAAATGAGCTAAAGCATCTGCTCGAAGCTGATCAGCTACAAAATACACAATATTTGATTTAACTGCCATAAAATTTTTCCTCCTTTATATAGAAAAACCCCAGCACATAACAAAAAGCAAATTGCTATTGTTATATACTGAGGTAATGCCCGCTTTACCGGTTACAATCCTCCCTACTGCATAATCGATTGATGTGCAGCATTAAATATAATAATTCTTCTTCACTCGGATTCCATTCTAAATGATCTTTTAGATATGTTTGAATATGACTAACACATTGATACGTTTTGCTATATTCGGCTTTCATCGAGTCAAATAATTTTTTATTTTCACTTGTAATTGATATATTAGTTTCCTGTCGTTTCATAAGGTATTGAAGATGCGTCACAAATCTAGAATAATTAAATCCTTCTCGATTTACACTCATTTCAAAATCTTTTTCAATCAAATTTGTGATATCACAAATCACTTTATTTTCATCTGATTCATCATTAGCATTTCTTTGCATATTCTCAGCATTTATAAAATGCAATGCAATACTAACCGCCTCATCCTTTGTTAGATAAACATTCATGCTTTTATTTATTAATTTAATCGCAAATAGTCCAATTTGCATCTCCGACTCATATAAGTGTTGTATATCATATACAAACGGCATTCTTATATCAAGATTTTTCTTAAATCGTTCTATCGCGAAATTGATATGATCAGCTAAAGTAAATACGATATTAGAATTAATTTGATTTTCTATTTTCATCTTTGCAAAATCTACAATTTTAATACTTAACTCGAATACCTCTTCTGGTATATCATTTAACAGTCCTAAATAACTGGGATTAATACCATAATAAGTACGCCAGATTTTACTCAAATCTGTAAGTTCATATGGGGTTTTAGGAAACCCAATTCCTTTTCCGAAAGCAATCAATTCATGACCATCATTATCCAGACAAACAGCAACATTGTTATTGATTTTCTTAATAACCTTCATGATTGATTCTCCCTTCTTTTATTTATTGAAATGTAATAACCTTGTTCTCCCCCATTATAACATGACTTCCTGCTTCTTCGATAACCATGGAAAATTCACTTGTATTTGTTACAACCATTGGCGTTGTTAATACCATCTGCTGTTCTTTCATAAATGCCATATCTATCTGTATCAGTGGCGTTCCTTTCTTAACTTTATCTCCAACATTTACTAGTGCTGTAAATCCTTTACCATTTAAACTTACTGTATCTAAACCGATATGGATTAAAATTTCTGCACCATTATCTGCGGTGATACCCACGGCATGCAATGTATGTGCGACCATAGTAATTTTTCCATTACAAGGTGCACAAATTGTATCCGTTTCTGGCATAAAAGCGATACCATCACCCATCATTTTTTGGGCAAACACTTGATCTGGAACATTTTCTAAAGCAACACTTGTGCCTGTCACTGGGGCATATAGTACTACTGGTTCTTTCTTTTTGAATATTTGAAACATCATCTTCATCCTTTCCACAAATAAAAAACTCTTCAGTTGATTACACAAAAAACAGAACTATTTCTGCTTTTTAGGTAATGCCTCCCGAAGAGTAACAAGCCTTTTTCTATTTGCACATTTATATTAGCATCGGCTGTAAGCGTTGTCAACAATATTTTTCACATTTTTTTATAACTACATTTTTGTGAAAGTCCTCTAAGTTATGAAAAAAAACATGTTATAGGAAAATTTTTTAATCTTTTTCCCTAACATGTTTTTATTTATTTTAAGGCATAAACAGGATATTTTTCAACTTGAATTAATAGTACTTCATCCTGTACATTCATTTTTGAATACATGGATACATCACACTTTGCCTCTATCGTTTCACCATTACGGATAATATCAACATAGTATCCTCTGGCGTTTTTTCCTTTTGTGGCTCTATGGTCTGTATGACGTTTCTTTTCTATAACAACACCATATGTCTTTTCATTCACTTTCCAAGAAAAACTTTTAAACCATCTTACAAAGCAACGTATCGTTAATAAAATGAAAATTACCATACATATGATGCCGAATATGATAGTTGATATTGATTCTCCTTCTAGACTTCCAGGCATCAGAAATAATACCCAAATAACAATCACATCAATGATGACCATTAAGATGCCTATCTGAAGCAAATCTTTTCTACGGATTTTAAACCATCTTTCAATTAATTGATCCTCATTCATTTACTTCACTTGCCACAGCACCATCTAGTGGTTTATCTATCACTTCACTGTTTTCTAAATCATCAGAAGCATTTGTTTTTATTTCTTCTTGATTTTCTACAATCGTTTTATCTTCCTGTACAGGAGCATCGTTTACAGGTGTTTCTGTTTCTTTTACAGGTTCAACTGGTTCACTGTCAGAGTTTGTTTCTTCTTTCTGAATATCTGCTTTTTCATAATCTTTTAACTCTGTTTTATCTTCAAGGCTGAATGTGCTAATGCTAGAATCTGTACCAACATCATACGCGTTTTCTTGATAAGACATGGTGTTGATTGGAATCAGTTTCTTGGTTTTAGCATCAAAATCAAACACATGCCATAAAGTTCCACTTCTGTTTGGTACATTGTATGTCGCAATTAATGTTTGTCCAGCATAAACTTTTACCTGTGCTCCTGAACTTGCCATTGCACTAGAATTATGTTCATATGAATTTGAATAGTTATGTACATAGAAACTGTATTTACCATTCTGATTCATTTTATAAATCGTAGTTGTTTCAGGTCCAGATCCATCCACATCATCTAGGTCTAAGAAAGAATTTATCACACCATTATTTTTATATGCTTTATTATGGAAATAGATATGGAAATTACCATCACCAGCTGCTTTTGGTCCTATTAAATGAGAATCTAAATCGCTTGGTTCCTTTCCCCAAGTCAACACAATTCGTAAGTCACCTGTTGGTATCTCGCTATTTTCATCAGGTACTAAAGTACCATGTTTATCCATATGTATACCTTTTGTGACTGCGATATTGATATGGTTTGTGACATAACCTGAATTTTCCATTAAAACTGTATAGTTGCCTAATGGTAAATCGACTTTATAACCACCAAATGGATCTGTCATTACTGTTTTTACTACATCTCCAGTCGTATGATTCCAGCCTTTTCTAATCGTCAATTTCGTATTCGGAATTGCGCTGCCTGTAACTGAATTTGTTACATGACCACCAATAGTACCAATCTCTTGTTCATCACCATTTACCATTAAATACGTTTCCAGATAAATCTTATTTTTATCCATAACAGTTTCTAAACTTTCAAATGGAATATATCCATCTTTTGAAATCTTCACGATATAGGTTCCACCTGGTACAGTGGCTGTATATTTACCATTTGCATCTGTTTTGACAGTAGCTGCTGTTTTCATATTTTCGCTATTAATAATTTCAATATTCGCATTTTTAATATATTGGGTATGAACATCTGCATCTGCGACGCTGCCTTCTATAGTACCACCATTTTCATATGTACATTCAGGAACAGCCTGCATATTTTCATAATGCTTTGATATCTTTAATGGACTGTTATTTTCATCCCAAATTGTGAATGTCATACCAATATCCAGCCAATCATCAAGAACTGAATATTCAAATGCATTTAATTCTGCATATAAACATAAAGTTACATCTGCACACACTAGACCTGTTGATCTAGCTTTTATGTAGCCACTGGCTTTTCCACCAGCTTCTGCAGAGAAACTGATTAAATTACATCCAAATAATTGTGCGCCAAGCTCTATCTGAGGTCCTACTGTAACGGAACCAGATAATCCTGCAGAGATAGAATTTTGTATTGCGGAAATATTTCTTGGCTTGTTATTAAGTACCTGTACACCAAATGTTCCTGATGAGTTATATTCAACTTCAAATTTGCCTTCTGCACTCATTACAAGATTTACTTCTACAATGATGCCTACGCCATATACACCTACAACTGGAACTTCACCTAATTTAATTCGTTTTTCTATTTTGTTTTCACAAATAAAACTGTCTGGTCCAGTTATTTCTGTACCCTTTCCAAAGCCTACATTTAAATCCGTTGATTCTTGTACTTTGATATATGCATTTTTTACATTTGGTTTGAAGTTATCAAAATCAACATCAAATTTATATCCTACTGTTGGCATGGAAGTTTCTAATGAATAATCGATACTCCAGTTATCACCTAAATCTATTTCTCCACTTAATTGTACAGAACCATTGATGCCAACATTATTTTCTGGTACATCAAAGAAATCATCCATTGCGCCATATGTCTGAATACCATTTGCGGCACTATTGTAATTTACTTGGACACCTTCAGCCGGTTGAAATCTTGAGAAATCTAATGGTGCCTGACCACCTACATTCATTGAATCTAAGAATTCGCTTAATTCAGGTTTTTCATATGTGATTTCTAAATTGTTTCCATTTTCTTTGATACTTTCCACCTTATAGGCATTTTCATATCCAATGACGATAATAGCGCCTTCTTTTAAATCTTTCACATCATCTGTTTTTTTGATAGTCAGAACACCATTTTCATCTTTATACTCAATAGAATCATCCAGAGTAGTTACACCATCTTTAAAATCATATCCTTCAGGTGTATCTCCTTGCGCATCTGTTGAACCAAAAATTTCAATCATTTTAGTAATAATCTGTTTTGCCTCTTTTTCATTTAATGCACGTTTTGGATAAAAGTTATTTTGTTCAAGATTCATCAAGCCAGTATCTACTGCTAAGAAAACTTCTTTCTTATATGTAATTTCTGATGCATCTTTACAATTAATTTCTTCACCTGATAAATAACCTAACGCACGAACGGCTGTAATAGCCGCAAACTCTCTTGTGGCTGGTTGTTCAGGCTGGAATGTTTCACTTTTTTCGATCAAGCCATATGTAAATGCTATTTCAATGGCATCCTTATATTCGCTATTTGCGATATCATTAAATACTTCATCACGCTGTGATGCGTTATCAGGATAACCGACTGCATCTACAAGCTTTTGAATCCATTCTCCTCTGGTATAAGTGACTTCAACTTCACCATTGTTTTTATCATACGTTACTTGAGATTTTATTGTAACATCTTTTCCATTTACCTTGACGGTTTTCTCAACTGTGATCAAACCTTTTGTATCCTGCTCATTTGCTTTGATATCAGAAGCAGGTAACAATGTTGCAGCCATCAATAAGCATAATAAGAAGGTAGTTGCCTTTTTCACTTTCTTATGTTTAACAGCATAAACAGCCATCATACATCCACTTGCGATCAATAATGAAAATAAGAACGTGATATTGGTGTGATCACCTGTATCTACATCATTTTTTGGTGTATCAACTTTTGTTGTATTTTCATTTTTGTTATTTGTATCCGTAATTGTAGAATTACCGTTATCCGTATTGCTTGGATTGTTATCTTCTGGTGTTATCATTCCACCATTTTGTTTCACATCAGCTTTAAATTCTGATGTAAGTGAAACGCTGTCCTTCCCATTTAATGCTGCGATATCCAAGCTAGCCTTGCTTGTATCTGCAAGCGTAAATCCTTCTGGTACAACCGTTTCGATATGGATGTTTTTCATCACCACATCATTTTGATTTTCAACTTTAACTTCTGCTTTCACTGCATCCGTTTCACCATAGGAATCTTTATCTGTTTCCAAGGTGACATTAAGTCCATCTTGTATGTTTTCTTGTGCGTATAAGATAGCTGAATTTAATCCAAAAGCCATCAATAACGTAAGAAAACAAATCCCAACTTTCTTGATAATTTTCATTTTCTCCTCCTAAAAAATGGTTTTCTTGCCATTTTTCAGTATTTTATCACAGGTTTTCTTTCTAACACATATAATTTTATAAAATTGGAAATGACTTCCTCATTTTGTACAAAACGTAAAAAAAGCAAAGGCCATTTCAATTTTTGCCTATGCTTTTTGTGAAATTTTCATAATAGTTTTAGCTTTTACTATCTTTAAATATATGTATGCAAGTATGCTGACAGCTGCTTCTGTAATAGGAAATGCCCACCACAACGCGTTCAATCCAAATTGATTTGCCAATAGATAGACAATTGGCAACAACAATACCATTTGTCTTAATAATGTAATCATCAATGATTTATTCGCATGATCAACGGATTGGAATACTGCACTCAACACTAAAGATATACCTGCAAATATAAAGGATAAGCTAATAATTCTTAATGCTGGTACACCGATATTCATCATCTCTTCGTTTGCATCAAACAGGTACATCAACTGTTGTGGGAAACATTGGAATATGATAGTTCCCGCAATCATAATGACACAAGCGACGATTAAAGAAAAGTGAATAGAATCTAAAATACGCTGTTTCTTTTTTGCGCCAAAATTGTATGAAATAATTGGAATCAAGGCATTATTCATGCCATTAACTGCCATAAATACAAACTGTTGAAGCTTGAAGTAGATACTGAATGCAGAAACCGCCAGCTCACTGAATGTCACGAGAATCATATTCATAAATACTGTCATAAAGCTCATAATGGATTGCATTAATATTGCTGGTATAGCGATACGATACATATCTTTTATCATTCGTAATTCTAAATGGAATTCACGTAAATGAATTTGTACCTCTTTGATTTTGGTTTGTGTAATGATAATTCCCAAGAGCATTGCCACTATCTGTCCAATCACTGTCGCAATCGCAGCTCCTGTAACTCCCATTGCAGGAAGTCCCAGCATACCAAAGATAAAGATTGGGTCAAGCATAATATTTACTAAAGCGCCAACACCCTGAATAATCATATTGTATACTGTATTTCCTGTAGATTGCATAATTCTTTCATAGGTGATCTGCATAAAGACACCAAAGGAAAAGATTGTACAAATCTTCATATAACTAATGCCCATAGCTACAATTTCTTGATCTGTAGAGAACAATCTTAAGAATGCCTCAGAAAAGAAAATTCCAATGATCGCAAATATCAGCCAGTTAACAATCGCTAAAAGGATACCATGTAAAGCGACCTGATTAGCCTCTTTTGGTTTTTTCTGTCCTAAATAACGTGATAGTAATGCATTCAATCCAACAGCCGTACCACAAGCCACTGCGACAATAATCATTTGAATTGGATAACACAGAGATACTGCGGCAAGTGCATTATCAGATACCCTTGCGACAAACATACTGTCTACGATGTTGTAAAGTGCCTGAACCAACATAGAAATCATGATTGGTAAAGACATTGTCATAATTAATTTTTTAATTTCCATAACGCCCATTTTATTTTCTTCCATATATAATCCTCTCTTTCCACAGAAAAAAGGAACCCCGGGTTCCTTTGTTTCACTTCGATAGTTTCTTATGTTTTATGCAAAGCGAGTGTACAGATGGTATGGGTTACACCACTGTTCGTTTCTATTGTAACGGTTTTTTTACGAAGAATCAATTGTTTATTTTGATTTTTATCAGCCTATTTATATAAACATTAACATATACAATGGATAATTCTTAATGATAGGATCTTGTGTATTCACATTATTACTTGAAAAACGATAAGCATATACTGGATGATATTTTTCTATATATGCTTTTAGGCTTTTAGATTTTGTATTTTCTGCACTTTTTACTTCTATTGGAATTGCACCATCATTGGTGTTTAGTATAAAGTCTATTTCGTTATGCGCTGATGGCTCAAAGTAATATAATTCATGATGTTCACTTAATACTTGTGCAGTTATATTTTCATATATAGCACCTTTATAGATTCCTAAATTACCTGTAAGAATCTTATTTGCACTATCGATACCAAACATGGAAACCAATAAACCTGTATCTCCCATATATACTTTAAAAATTGAAGTTTCACGATATGCCCTCAACGGCTGATCGATGACTTTTAATCTTGTACATTTTTGAATAATACCACTATCTGATAACCATTGTAGACTGCTTTCAAATATCTTTGCATTTCCACCTTCTCGTACAAGTTTATATTGAAATTTTTTATTTTCCTTTGATAACTGTTCTGGAATAGATATAAAACAATCATGTACTTTTATTTTATCACTATGTTCAGCATATTTTGCCATATCACGATAATAATCTTCCACAATTTGGTGTTGAACATTTTGTACTTTTATGAAATCCTTTGTTTCGCAATAAGTTTTTACTACTTCTGGCATACCTCCACAAATGATATATTTTTTAAACAAATCCATATAAATTTGATGAATGCTTTCCATGACTGGTTTTCCTCGATCAAAACACTCTTTTAAATATTCTATTTGTTTATCATTTATATGGTTCGCATATAAAAATTCTTTGAAATTCATTGGCCTCATAGTCAATGATTGCACATAGCCAACAGGATAAGAAGATGTATGGTGAATCGCCACACCAAATAAGCTACCACTTATAATATAGTCATGAGGTGTTTCAGATCCAAGGAACTTTATCGTTGTTAGTGCCTGTGGACATGCCTGTATTTCATCAAGAACAATTGCGATATCCAATGAAAAATCACTTCAGGAAATCTTGTTTGTAAATACATTATAATTTCATCTGGTCTGGCTATTTGATCAAATATGGATTTTATATCTAAATCTCGCTCAAAATTGATATAGATATAAGAAGCATATTGTTTTTTCACAAATTCTAAAATGCTGTACGTTTTACCTGTCTGACGCGCCCCAGATATTATAAGAGGCTTATGAAATTTATCGTTTTTCCATTTTTTCAAATCTTCTTCCATCTTATACCACACTATATAATCATATGTTCAAAAAATATAATTTTTGTTATTTTTTATGTTCATAAAATATTCTAAAGCACTATTTTTTTGAAGATATTGCGTAAATCGAATACTTTTTAGCTATAATTTGATTTTAATATCATATGTTGCATTTTAATATTTGTAATGTTAAAACAAATAAACAAAGTTAAGATCAGAAAAAAACAGGATCATAAAATCCTGTATTTTTTACTTATTCTGGATATACCATATCTTCCACTGTCCATTGCTTTATCACTTCCCTATAATCTTTCGCATATACATTTGCTTGTTCAAGATTATGATCTAAATAATTTCCACATTCTTTACTTTCCTGTGCTCCTGGAATGGCGTCATGGAAATCTGAGATAAAAGCCATCGCTTCCTGTAGAAGTTTTATCGTTTCTTCTTTACTCATCGTATCTCTTGTTAAAAAATAAAACCCTGTGCGACATCCCATGGGACCAACATAGATGATTTGTTCACTATATTTTGAATTTCTAACATATGTAGCTAATAGATGTTCAAATGTATGTAATCCTGCATTCTCTAAATAAACACCTGCATTAGGAACCACCATGCGCATATCATAGGTTATCACATCCCCGTCAATGCGTGAAACATATAAACCTTTTCCTAACTTATCGTGATCAATACAAAAACTTGTTATTTTATTCATTTTTATCCTTCCTTTTCTTCAACTTTTTTTATAAAAATATCAAATTGCTCTTTTGTATAAGTATGTGTATTTCTTAATATATATCCTTTTAATTTATCTAATGCAAATAGCTTTTTTTCTTTATTTGCCTGATTATATAACTGTGCATAAATTTTTTCTCTAGCGGGTTCCATTATCTTATTCTGATTATATACAAGATAATATTCAATGTGTTTTCTTGAAAAATCAATATTAGGAATAACGTTCATTTCCAATAACATAATAATGCTATCGTAAATCTTTCTATATATTTGTGTAGCATCAATATTACCATTTTTAAACTCAAAGAAGAACCAATGATTTTTATCTTGGACATATAAGGCATCATTTGAACAAGGCATTTGCGTTTTCGTAATTGCCTTACAATATTCTCTTGGTATTTTATCAAAATCAATCGCTGTAACAACACTATCTGTAAGATAGCATTTATGAATATCATCATATGATAATGTTTTAAGGCTTTTCATATGTCCAATCAGGGAACTTGGCAATGTCTGTATAATTTCATCTTTCATTTATCAATTCTCCTGATTTTCTAATTCATAACGAATTGTATTCAGAATATCCAAAGGACTGGCCATTTTTTGGTAAATTAAATCGATATGATCATTCACATTTTCTATTTTCGCAATACCTTCTTCTACCTCTGATAAATAATAATTGCATTTATTATCAATCTCATGTTTCTTGGAGAATAAAGAAATAGCATCTAGGAAATACGGGCTATGGGTAGTAACTACAATAGTTAAATCGAAGTATTTTTGCAGCAACATAATGGTTTCTGCATATACAACCTGCCATTGTGGATGTAAGTGTATTTCTGGTTCATCAAAGATGATAACATCTCTATTTTCTAACAAACCTCTTTCCAACAATAATTTCAATAATGCAAAAGACTTCAATCCGGTTGATAGGTTACAAACATTCAAAGGTTCAGAAGCACTATCATCTTTATAATAAAATTCTCCATCGTTTGTTTGTATCACATCTCCATTTATCGCGTTATTCATTATTTCAAAGATTTTTTTCAATTTATCTTTTGCCATAACTGATGTAAACAGATTATCATCTATTTCACTTTTCATATGCACTAAATCATAAATCATTTTATCAGTAGTTGATGTAATTTTGCTTGATGGATTTAATTCATCCATAATAAATGGATTATCAATCAAAATGGCTTTGTGTTGAATTTCAAAAGTTCTTTCATATTCTTCACATTCATTTTTCATAAATTTTAATCTAATAGGATTGTTCTTTATAGACAGGGAAATAATACTTTCACTATCACTATTATTTAAAGGATTGATTTGTCCATGAAACATTTCATAAAAATAGCGTCGAATCAATTCTAAACGTACACTTTCTTTTGGCGCCTTTAAAAGAATAAAAACTTTTTCTGTTAATTCATCAACATCTAAATCTTTTCTATTTTTTTCATAAATATTCAATGTTCTTTTAATAACATTTCTAACTTCAGCGAAATCATAAGATGGTACTAATTGTTTAAGTATATTTTTTGCTATTACGTACTTCTTTTCAAATTTGTATTGAAAACACCATCCAAGAATTGATATTTCTATTTGTGAATTGCGAAGTTCTTCTATACGCCCATCAATATCCTTTAAAGAATTAAACATAGAAAATAATATTTTTCCTATTGTGCTTTTACCTGTATTATTTTCACCAGCAATCACTGTAATGCCATCCAATTTAATGTTTGCTTCTTTGATTTTCGCAAAGTTACTAATTTTTAACTCCATACATATCCTCCCTTCTTTCTTTGTTTATCGTGTTTAGTATAGTCTATTTCCTACCATTTTACAATGAGAAACAGAAAGGACCTGCATCCAACAGATCCTCATCAATACTAATTGTTTACTTCAGAATATTTTCTACGTTCCGGACTTAAATTATCTACATAATAACGAATGGTTAAGCTGGCAGCACATTTGCTTTTGTTTTTAGGTTCTACGATAAACCCATCACCTTCCAGCATTGCATCCAGCATCGCTTTACAACAAACATTCTGATTTTTTACGCCTGGTTCACATTCCTCCAAAAGGTCTTTTGCGTTTACTTCAATGTAAAGCCATTGCTTATCATGTGCAACCTGCTTTTTATTTTGGATACATTCTAAGTAATCTTTCATCTCTAGTTTAGCCATATTCATCTTTCCTCCTTGCCTTGATGAAACCTTTATAACCGTATTATAGCACGTATACTATGTTACATGAAAGTAATTTTCTGTTTTTCCATAAAAATGAAAGTTGTATCAAATCTTTTCTTTTAATTTATCAATACACCAATTTGCCCATTTTATTTCATTTTGATAATACATAAAGCCATATGTCATGGTCATTCCCCAATAAAAAGACTCATTTTCTTTCTGTGCATATGCCTCAAATTCAGGCAGTTTGGCGATATCCTCATTCATCCCATCAATGATGGCACTACATTCCTGTTTATATTTTTCAAGCATTCGCATTGTTTGATCAATATCAATATTACTGGAGAAGAATACCTTAATCAATAATGGATTTTTATATTTCATAACCTCACTTAAATCAGCATCCGCAAGCCATTTATGAAGCTCCAGTCTGCCTTCTTCTGTAATATGATAAACTTTTTTATTCGGCTTATCACTTTGATATATAATATCATTTTCCACCCAGTTCTCTTTCAAACAGTTATTCAATTCTTTATAGATCTGTGATGTTTGTGCGTGCCAGAAGAAAGCAATACTGCTTTTGAAATAACGGTTAATATCATAACCAGTCATATCATGATAATTCAATAAACCTAAAATTGCATGTTTTAACGGCATATCGACCCTTCTTTCTATTGTTGTTATATTCTACTATTAGAATACAATGAATCAAGCTTTATTGCAATATTTCCATCTTACAATTTTATATTTCAAACAAGAATTCACATGTTTTATTAACAAAAACCACATGACAATTTCATCATGTGGCATATCATTATCCTTCCTTTTCTTCCTCATTTCTTATAGAGCGAATAGCGGAAATAATACGATCATTGTTACGATTTACAAGATCTTGTATTTGAGATTTTTTTGTATCAATCAATACCTCATAGTTATCTATGATTCCTTGTGTTATTTCTTTGATATTCACTTCATTTAACGTTTGTACTGCTTTTTCTTTTACCTTATTAATCAGATTTTTTGTCTTTCTACGTTCAATTAAATCCTGGAACGTAATGGTCTGTATTTCTTCATATGGGATATCCTCAAATAAGTTAGTATATAAGGATATATGATACAATAATACCTTATACAATTCAGATATAGATAATGCACTATGGAAGTAATCATCCATGGTAGATACAACGGCATGCAAACGTTCTTCTTTTAAATTCACGAAGAAATCATTTACAAAATGATACACAATTTTAGGAATGGCAGTCTTTTTCTCTGCCAGGATATAATGATTATCATCAAAATCCATCGCATATAACTGATGGTTATGATACAACTGTATCAGGTTATTACAAGGCATGCTGGAGCGTATATAATGTGGTTTTGTTAAATTCTCAAAGAATGACGATATACAATCATTTTCACATTCAAATATCGTTATTTTCTTCAAAAATTCAGGATCTGTAGCCCGCATTTGATAAACATCCAAAATACTTTTCGTAATTCCCGGTGCATTAAAACTTACTACTTGTTGCAGTTTTGAAAGTAGTTTAGCATTCATTGTTAATGCCACATACATCGCAAGATTTCCGCCTTTTGAATGCCCACATAAATAAAATGGAGCATCAATCTTTCGTTTTTGCAGTTCATGTAAAGATACTAATTGTTGGTACGTTGGTCCATCTAAGAACATATGAAAATTATCTGTCCAATCCTGCCATCCGGTTTTGTGATTGACATCATCTAATGCTTCAGAACCGCGAAATGCAAATATTTCACCTTCAGGACAGGTAAATACATAAAACACCACACCACTGTTGGCATTATCATCCACAAACTCTTTTACATAAATATCGCTATAGCGCCCTTTGGGTATCTTTGCAAGTGCTTCTTTATGATAAGGCAATGTGACATCGTTTGGATATTCTTCATCCATTACAGTATCCTCTAAAATCTGCTGGATCAAAGTATCTACACTTACACCCGGCTGATATGCATCAAAATAACTGATCATGGATAAATCATAAAATGTTTTTTCATCTAACACTCACATCACACCTTTCATTTCACGTTCTTTATTATAAAGCTTTTCTATGATTGGGTAAAGCAAAGTACGATTTTCACATAGTTTCACTTGATGCCTTTATTTTATCATTTGCGAATTCTATTTATTTTCTTAAAATTTCTTTGGTTTTATTTTCTTTTGTTTCAGCATATTGTAAAATGTAGAAAAGGGTGTGACTATGACAAAGAGAAAAAAGAAAAAACACGTTTCCTACTTTAAAATTATATCGGTAGGCTTATTAATTGCGGGTGTGATCATCGTGTTCTTATTATATTTAGATACTAAAACAGATTACCATTTAGTTATCATAGATAAAAACGGAGTAGCTTCAGAAATTCAGACATATGATTCCTTCAAACTCGCAAAAAGTAATATGCGAAAACTGGATCATCAGGAAAATGAAAATGTGGAAATTACCACAGATGATGGTACCCGTGTCGCTATTCGCTATGGAGTGCTTAATTTTAAAACCAAACAGTGTACAGTTAATACTGTTTATACATTTGATGATCGTGATGAAGAAGGCTATATCAATGGCTGTTATGGTGCGGATGCTGTATATCTTGATACCAGCAATGATGGTAAAAAATTCAAATTTATGATGAGTGGTGTTGTTGGCTGGGTAGATCGTAAGGATGTAGAATTATTAGACTATTATAATGAAAAAGAAGTTGCAAGCGTCAGTCATTACGTTGTAAAAGACAATACGTTCTTACATAAAGGTACAACAGATGTGAAATCAGGGAACTATGCCTTTTCTCTTGACGTCGGACTGCCATTCCAAGATACTTCTTATGCGTATTATTACAGTTATGATGGACATTATTTTTACCCTTCTTTTACCAGTATGAGTGATGACTATCAAAATAACACCCGTAAAAACAGCGTCAATTATGATCAGCCATATTATAATTATTATCAATTTTTATCACATCGCAGTATCTCTAACTATTCCACACAGGATATCAACAAATATATCACAAGTATTCTTGGCTATACTTCACAGCCTTCTTCTTATCCTATGGGTAATGAGGAATCTCTTTTATTTAATATGGGAAAGGCATTTGTGGATGCACAGAATCGATATAGTACCAATGCGATTATGATGATGGGTCTATCCGCTAATGAGAGTGCTTATGGAAGAAGTGAACTGGCTTATGCGAAAAACAATTTATTTGGCCATGCGGCATATGATGCTTCTCCAAGCCAAAGTGCTAATAAATACGCAAATCCTCAGGAAAGTATTCTTGTACATGCTTCCGTTTTCTTGAATCAGGGTTATTTGAATGCCTGCGATGGTTTTAAAGGCAGTGGGACTTGTGATAGTGAACAGGCAAATCGTTACCGTGGCGCTTATCTTGGGGACAAGGAAAGTGGTATGAATGTTCGTTATGCTTCTGATCCTTATTGGGGAGAAAAAGCCGCATCCTTTTATCGAAAATTCGATAAAGCCATGGGAATGAAGGATGCAAAGTTTGATATTTTGATCAAAGATGTTGATCATGCGCCAGTTTATCAAAAAGCAGATAAGAATTCTACGATATTATATCGAACACCAACGGTAAAAAACTATTCTATGTTAGTTTTAGATATTATAAAAAACGATCAGGGTACTTGGTATAAGATAAAAAGTGATGCACCAATCAATAAAGAGGGTAATCAAGTAGAAACTGAAAGTAGCGCTTACAATGTTAAAAAGTCCGTTGTTTTTATAAATGCAGACGATTTGAAGTAATATATTGCCAACAAACGGTTCAAAAACGTTTAAATCAAAAAAATGTATTGATTTTTGAATTTAAATAAGCTATATTATAATCGTTAGTGTTATCAGCCGTCTTGCCCTTTCTTCCCCCACCCATATAGGCAAGCCGGTATATCTTCCCCCAGATCGATAACACTAACGCTTTTTTATTTATTAATGACAGGTAATCTTATATTGCCTGTTTTTTATATATTTAATTAATATTATGAAATAAAGCACATATCACATTGATTTATAGGAAATCCTACTTAATTCATTTAATCTATTTATTATATTATTTTAAGTTTTTAGAATTAATTGTATAACGACATTTTGGATAATTACTACATCCATAGAAAGTGCCGTATTTCCCTTTACGTAAAACTAATGTTCCACCACATCTAGGGCAAATATTGCCTTTTATTTTTTCATTTGTCAGTTTAATATTTTTTCTAGTATTCGTTATATGATCCTTACGTTCCTGTTTTTCTTTTAATTGATTTTTCTCAATCACCTGTTTCATCACTCTTACTTGATCCATATCGTAACATTTATCTACACTCAACTGTTTTATACATTTCACAATATTCTTAATATAGATCACATGTTCTTTTTCAATATGAACTTTTAAATCTGCTTCTGTTGAAAATGCCACAATAGGAATGAATCGAACAGGTTCATCAAATAATGCTTCTAGTGCTTTTTGATGTCCATAATTTTGGCGTATTGGATTCTTAAACTGATGCTTATTTCCGTAGATATTTTGTGTCCAATACTCTCCTTTTTCATTTCCCGTTATCCATCCTTTATAGTTTTTTGTTTCAATTACAAAAATACCATACACTGATAAAACAACATGGTCAATCTGTGTAGTGCCTCTATCCGTTTTTAATAAGATGTCATTTAAAATGACATACTCGTTTTCTGGCAGCTTTTCGAGTTTTCTTGCGACACTTTTTTCTCCTATCATCCCTTTTATTTTAGGTTGAAATGCTTTGAATATTATTAATAACAAAAATAAAATGAAAAGATATTGCATCATATATTCCCCCTCAATTTTCTATATTATATCATTATATAAACAATAAAAACACAAGAAGCAGATATTTTGCCTGTTTCATTACTCCAGCATTTAAAACAAGCAATCTTTCCATCATTCAAGAATAAAAAAGTCCTTCCTTCTGAAAAGCTCATCATTCATTTCAGGAGAAAAGACTTTGTGTGATTTATAGCAACACAAGAAAAGGAAAATTGTAATATTAGTGTAATGAAAGGATTTTCGCAATGACCTTGTACTTGTGGGGCTACCTTTTTCTTTAAAACTTTTTTACCATAACGCAACAGCTACCAGCTCGTTGGTTAAGTATATATAACACAAATATTTCCTTTCGCAAGTGTTATTTGAAAATAATTCATAATTTTGTAAATTTCTTATGATTTATGTGTGTTTTTGAGTCAGAAATCACAGTCTATATATAAAAGCAGGCAATAAAAACATCTATTGCCTGCTTTTATATAAAAATAAATATGATTAATATAAGTAAGAAAATAAGATTATATCCTGTGAATACTTTTAAATATTTTCCAGTATCTGCATGAGGTTCATTTGCATAAAACTTAAATGATATCAGACTTGCAAGAGAAGCAATCAAAGTCCCAAGACCTCCAAGATTTGTGCCAATCAACAATCCTGATGCTTGATTTGTAAAACTTGATAACAACACTGCAGAAGGTACATTGCTGATTACCTGTGAACTTGCGATTGCCGTTGGTATTGCGTAATCTTTCATACAGCTTCCTAGAAATTCCTGCATCCAATCGATTTTTCCAATATTGCCAGAAAAGATAAAGAAACATACAAATGTTAATAATAATGCATAATCTACATCTTTTAAAACAACTGGTGATACCAATAACATTGTAACAACAACAATCAGAAATACCGCCTGATAGGGCAGGATATGCAAAACGCTGAGTAAAGAAAGTATAAATAACACAGCAAATAATATAACATCCCTTGGTTTGATCATATGGACTTTTTCAGGAAAACTTACCTCTAATGTTTCATTTTTCATCAACATACAGCACACAATCAATAACACAAGTGCAAGGAAGGTGAACTTTCCCATAATAGAGAAGAAATCCCCAATGGTTAGTCCATATTTTGTATATAGAAACAGATTTTGTGGATTACCAAACGGTGTGGCCATACTTCCAAGATTTGCTGCGATCGTTTGTAATGTTATGATAGGAATCAAGTATTGTTTACGATCAATCATATCCAATACCAATATCGCAAAAGGCACAAATGTAATCAATGCGACATCATTGGTTATGAACATAGATGAGAAAAACGGTAATAGCACCAAAATCAGAAAGAATACACGTAATTGTTTTCTTCCAGATAATAAACGCTGTGCGAATACGATAAATACGTTACATTGTTTTAATCCTGCGATTACTGCCATTAAACAAAATAATAAAGCTAGTACACGTACATCAATAAAAGATAATGTTCCCATGCTAGGTGGTACGAAAATCATAGATATGAATGCGCAGATAGCTGCTATACATAACACTTTTTCTTTTTTTATAAATTCAATCATGCAATCCCTCAATTCTTGCCTTTATGATTTTACCATGTTTTTTCATAATCGCAACTAAAAAAAGCAGCGTTACACTGCTTTATTTCATATATGTTTCAATAAAAGAATCTATTTTATCCCAATACGTCTTTGGATCTACTTCTTTACTTTTTCCATGCCCTGGGCCTTCGATAATCAAAATATCTTTTTCACAGACTGCGGCATCGTATAATGGATATACCATGCTGGTTGGCACAAAATCATCAGCATCCCCATGAATAAATAAGGTCGGCGTTTTAGATTTTTTCACTGCTTCCAAAGCATCTGCATCTTTCAGATTATATCCACCACGTATCATTGTGACAATATTTGCGGCATCTAGTGCAGGAAAGGATGGCAAGCCAAATAAATCATCTAATTGGTAAGAAAATTCATCCCATGCGGAGGTATATCCACAATCTTCAATTGCGACTTTTACATTTTCCGGTAGATTATGTCCTGTAGTCATCATGACAGTACTAGCTCCCATAGACACACCATATAATGCAATTTCCGCTTTTGGATTATCCTTGATGATTTCATTGATCCATTCCACGATATCATCACTATCCCAGGCACCCATACCTATAGCAGTTCCCTCACTTTGTCCATGACTTCTTAAATCTGGCACTAATACATTGTACCCCATATCATAAAACCGATTACCGCTCGCTAACATATCTCTGCCTTGTCCCATGTAGCCATGTACTGCGATAAGCCATTTATTTGCGTTTTGACTTGCTTCATAAGCATGTAAACGATAGCCATCTTGATTTGTGATCCAGCGATCTTTTCCATGTTTCATAAAGGCAGCCTCTGCCTCACTTTTGGCTTTTTCTGCGACAGAATCATTTTCACTGCTTCCAAATACGACTGACTTATCACTGGTGGAATCGATTGCCAGGGTATAGAAATAATTTCCAGCATAGCCAATAACACCTGTGATTATAATCAATATTGTAATACATATTCCAATAATTATTTTCGTTCTTTTCTTCATATAAACACCTTTTCTTTCAAGACTCGCCTATTATACCAAAAATATTTTGATTGTCAAATGATTTTGTAAATCAAAATAACACTACTTACAGTATATGTAAGTAGTGCATCCCATGAATCGATATAATTATTTCGTTAATCTATTTGCTGATTATTCACTTGCCATTTCCTATGTTTAAAATAAACCTTATACAAGGTGGTCTGAAAGTTTAATTACATTTTTTACCAGTATTCTAATAAGCAGATATACTTTTTTATACCTATACCATATCCACTCACTTTTATGATAAAACGTTTATGGTTTTTCCTGTTTTGATAATAACTTAATAGCTGTATAAATATCTGTATCTTTATCCTTTTGATAATTATATATAGGTTTTTTTGCTTTTTGTAAAAGTTTTTTAGGATTTTTGGACCTTTTTTACGTATGTAAATATTATAAGGGTACAATACCCTGGAAAGTTAGAGGACAACAATGAAATATCTCAAAAAAAGCAAAAAGAAAAACCTGAATAGGCGTCAAAAGAAATTTGAAAGAAGATTAAAGAGAATTGTAGTTACTTATGAT
>NZ_QVFI01000019.1:0-724 GCF_003433845.1 Absiella sp. AM09-50 | reverse complement strand
TTTACGTATGTAAATATTATAAGGGTACAATACCCTGGAAAGTTAGAGGACAACAATGAAATATCTCAAAAAAAGCAAAAAGAAAAACCTGAATAGGCGTCAAAAGAAATTTGAAAGAAGATTAAAGAGAATTGTAGTTACTTATGATAATGATTATTGTTTTAAGGACTACTTCGGTATGGATGATTTAGATTCTATGGAAATGCGCAATTATATTTGTGAGTATTCTATAGGCAATGGTGTTAAAATCGTAAAATCAACGATCTTAAACGTTGAAATATTACCAGATCAGCTTGGCAACAAAAAAATTATTTTAGATATTTTAGCTGAAGATTCTAATGGGAACCTTTACAATATCGAAATGCAAAGAGCTCCTACGATTGCTGATTATTTTCGGTGGGAGTATTATGGCGCAAGAAATCTTAGTTCACGTTTGAAAAAAGGTGGAAAGTATATAAATTTAAAACCTGTATATCAGATTATTTTTATGCGTGGCTATGCTTATGGTAATCATAACCTTATCAATCGTTATATTATGCGTAATGATAATGGCCAACAGGAACATGAAAATCCTTTGATGCACCGTATATATGTAAGCCTTCCAGCAATTGATCACATTGTAGCAGAAAAAGGAAAAAATAATTTAAATGAATTTGAAAAAATCATTTACCTATTTGAACATAACGAGCCTTGTGATACAATAGAACCAGGAAAGATGGTGAAT
>NZ_QVFI01000018.1:0-89397 GCF_003433845.1 Absiella sp. AM09-50 | reverse complement strand
ATTCAGTACGTTTTAATTATTTGTACTGTCTACTTTTGAGAATCGTATCATTCATTCTTGTTGCTGTCAAATTTTTCACATAACTGAGTTAAACGCTGTTTCATGGTATTTTCAGCTGTAACGATTTCGATACTTTCTAAAGACTGCCATGCGATGATCGAGATGATCACACTGGAAATCATAATTACAATACTGATATAACGTGTAAACAGTTTCTGCATGACAATCCCCCCTATCCTGTGACATATATATTATATTATATCGTAATTTGGATGAAATTTGTAAAATAATCCAGATATAAATGGTGGAAAAGTGAAATCTATCAGAATTTTTTTTGATTAATGTAGTTATTTCAATGAACTATATGTTACTATAGAGTTAGAAAAAGCCTAATACAGGGAGGGATTCAAATGAAAATAAACAAATATGTACGGACTTTGATATTTTGTATTGGTTGCTTTGTTATATATTGTGCGATGGATTATATAGTAAAAAAATGGCTTGTCATACCAAATTTTGAATACATGTATATCATAGAAGCCATTGTAACGGTACTTGTATGCAGCTTGTTGGAACATGTTTTTTATGACTTTGATCCTTCACATAATGGAGATGTTACCTTGAAATCAAAATAATATATGTAAGAAAACAGACTGAATATTCAGCCTGTTTTTATTCTATGCCTGCATCATCTAATCGCTTTACTGTTAAGGTGACACTTACACCTGTTCCCAGCGTTAATGTTAATGCTAATAAGGCAGAAACAGTCATCGTAATGACATCTCCTGCATTCAAGCTTTCAATAACACTGCCAGAGTAAATGGATTCTATACCCACAGCAAGTAAATGTGTTTCCTGTGTACTGGCAATGGCAGCACCATTTCTTCTTACAGCTAAAGTAACTGCCGCCCCTAAAGAAGCAGATGCATTAAACATGTAGTTGATTTCATAAACTCCGGTTTCGTTGATGGTTAAGGCATTCACAGTTGATGTTGTTACATTGTTTGCTGGCATCGTCACAGGTAATGGAAGGGTTGTAGCAGAACCAACAATCAGACTTAAGGTCTGTGGTGTAGCATTGTATTTTCCACCATATGCCAATAAACCACCACCTGCTCCTGCCGGCCCAGTAGCACCTGTGGCACCTGTTGCACCCGTAATTCCTGTAGCACCTGTGATGCCTGTAGGCCCTGTTGCCCCATCTAAACCAGTCGCCCCAGTATTTCCAGTAGGGCCTGTCGCTCCCGTTAAACCAGTGGCACCTGTTGGTCCTGTATCACCAGTTAATCCGGTAGATCCAGTATTACCTGTAGGCCCTGTGGCACCTGTTAAACCAGTGGCACCGGTTGCCCCTGTACTACCTGTAAGTCCAGTAGGCCCCGTTGCGCCCGTGTTTCCGGTAGGCCCGATTTCACCCGCAAGCCCTGTGGCACCTGTAGGCCCAATTAAGCCAGCTGGTCCTGTTGCCCCAGTATTGCCATCTGCCCCTGTACTACCTGTGGCACCTGTTGGTCCTGTGGCACCAGTTGCTCCCGTTACTCCGGTTGCCCCTGTTGCACCCGTGATTCCTGGCAAACCATCTGCGCCGGTATTTCCTCTAGCCCCCGTTGGACCCGTGGCACCTTGGATACCAGTCGCCCCAGTATTACCTGTGGCACCCGTTGGTCCAATGTTACCCTGAATTCCTTGAACACCCGTAGGCCCAGTCGCACCATTTGCGCCCGTTGCCCCTGTTGCCCCAGTGATACCAGAAGCTCCAGTGGCACCAGTTGCACCCGTGCTTCCTCTAGGCCCTGTTGGTCCCGTTGCTCCATCAGCTCCCGTAGGCCCAGTCGCTCCAGTGGCACCAGTGTTTCCTGTAGGCCCCGTAGCACCTACACCAGGTCCCGTTGCGCCAGTCGCACCGGTTGCTCCTGTGGCACCTGTTGCTCCTCGAAATCCTCTTGGTCCTCGACAACAGCCGCAATAATCATCATTACGTACTGCACATGGTTCACAACATTGCGAAGCATTTTCATCATAATATGCATCATCAAAATTCATATTTTCACCTCATTTATTTCAATCTATGATATGAACCAGATTTCCTAAGTGAGCGGGCAAACACCCAGAAAGTAAATAAAAAATAAATTTTCATTGTTACATTTCTCCTCATTTGAACGAAAACATATAGAATAAAAAAGTTTATAGTAAAATCTTCAAAAAACTTTTTTAAATTTATACACACCACTCAAAATAGTGGTAAAATTATTATAATAAGAAACAGTGATGTAAATGTGACATAGGGAGTTGTAAGCAAATCATAATCTAGAATTAAAGACCAGAACGGAGGCCTATATTATGGGTAAGCAGCAGTACAAGGATTTTCAAGAGGGTGTTTTTGTAATCAATGAAGATTACCATATCGTGTATATGGATGAGGGGATAAAATATAATTTTCCTCTTTGTAGAATGGGGGAACAATGCTTTAGCTCTTTACGTATGCAGCATACGCCTTGTCGGGATTGTCCAATTCATCTAAATCATCTCATTCGTACACAGACAACCAGTAATTTTATGTTGTACTATCCTGAATTAAAACGCTGGCTGATCTATAATATGATTCATGTACAATGGCCAAAAGAGGGGAACTGTGTTTTAATCTCGTTAAAATCCGTATTAAATGCACAGCATATCGTAAATCTGAAAATGAATAAAGAAGCCAATTACGAGGAAGCTTTTGAATTAAATTTAAAGAAGCATACATATACGTCTTTATATTTAGAAGAAGATAATAAAATCGCTACGGAAGGAAATCTGGATAACTTTATTCAGACGATATGCTATAAATCTATACATCCACATGACCAAAAGGAGTTTATGGACTTTTTTTATCTTGCCACAATGAACCAGCGCTTAGAACATATGGGCTTTATCAATAAAGAATTCCGTGTTTTATACAATAAAGATGAATATCGCTGGATGTCTTTTTATATCACACCGGTGACAAAGCTGTTAGAACAACAGATGTGCTTATTATTTGTGATTGATGCGGAAAGGCAATATGTCGTTGAACAAACAACTGCAGAAAATGCTTTATATCAGATGCTAGATCCATTAACAGGTCTTTATAATGCATCTACATTTCACAAAATGGTAAGAGAACGTTTAAAAGAAGAAAAAGATCAATCCTATGGTATCGTGAATATCGATATTGAACATTTCAAATTATTCAACGATTGGTATGGTACAGAAGAAGGCGATAAGCTGTTGATTTATATCGCAGAAAAAATTAAAAGTAAAACAGGAACCTGTCGTGGAATTGGGGCACGCTTTGGCGGCGATGATTTTATGATGTTACTGCCTGAAAAATATTGTAATGTGAAAGTGATAGAAAAAGAAATCTTTGCATGGATGCAGGGATATGCAAGTGATGTAAAATTCCTTCCTACAGGTGGCATCTATATCATCGAAGATCATGATATATCTGTCACATTAATGTGTGATCGGGCTACTTTGGCATTGAACAGTGTTAAAGGCAATTATGCAACACGTGTAGCTTTTTATAATGGAACGATGAAACAGAAACTAGAAAATGAACAAGAGATTTTGTTTGGGGTAAAACATGGCTTAGAAAATGAAGAATTTGAAGTCTATTATCAGCCGCAATGTAATGCAAGAACCAATAAAATCATTGGTGCGGAAGCCTTAGTCAGATGGAATCATCCTCAAAAAGGAATGCTTGCGCCATTATCATTTATTCCAATATTAGAATCCAGCGGCTTTATATCCAAGCTGGACTATTATGTGTGGGAACATGTCTGTAAGCTGCTGCATGAGCGTATCAAGGCTAATCTGGAAGTAGTGCCAATATCTGTCAATGTTTCCCGTATGGATATTTATCAATATCATATTACGGAAGTATTTTTAGAATTAATAAAAAAATATGAATTGCCAGCCAATATTTTAGAAATAGAAATAACAGAAAGTGCATATACAGAGAATTATGATTCTCTGATTGAATCAGTGACAGAATTAAGAAAAGCAGGCTTCATTGTATTAATGGATGATTTTGGCAGTGGTTATTCTTCCTTGAATATGTTGAAGGATATGGAAGTAGATGTCTTAAAAATTGATATGAAATTTTTGGAGATGAATGAAATTAGTGAAATGAAAGGTTCTGGCATATTGGAATCTATCGTTCAAATGGGAAAATGGCTTGGTCTACGTTTAATTGCAGAGGGTGTGGAAACACAAAAACAAATTGAGAATCTATTAAGTTTGGATTGTGAATATGTACAAGGCTATTATTACTATAAACCTATGTCTACCAAAGATTTTATCAGCTTATTAAATCAAAAAGATAAAATAGATACACGTGGCATATTAGCAAAGAAGCTGCCTACGATACAGCTGGATGATCTGTTTCATAAGGATATTACCAGCGAAGCGATGTTAAATAATTTACTGGGTGGTATTGCTTTATATGAACTGATTGATGGAGATAAGCTGGAAATTCGTATGGTCAATAATACGTATTATCATATTACCGGTTGTAATTCCGTTGATTTAAATGAACGGAAAGAAAATATCTTAAAACAGATTCATCCTGATGATGTGCCAATGGTGATGGAAATATTCCATAATGCGGAAAAATCACCAATGCTGGGCGCAAGCGGCGTATTCCGCCGTTATCGCTTAAATGGTGAACTCATGTGGATGCATATGCGCTTATTCTTCCTGCGTACCCAGGGCAACAGTAAGTTATTTTATGGTGCAATCTCTGATTACAGTGAAATGGTAAATCTGAAAAATGGAATGCTGCGTCTTTTAGATACGATTCCAGGCGATGTGCTTGAATTCAAAGTCAAAGACAATAAGATTGTTTCCCGTCATGTGGTATGTGCGGGCTTAGCAGCGCAACATGGCTATGACAAAGCAGAGTATCGAGAACTGATTGCGGTAGATGGCAGTCATACCCTGATTTATGAAGAAGATCGTAAACGGGTAATGGATATCATGACAAACCCTATGAAATGGGCGGAACATGAAGGCATAGAATTTAGAGATGTCGCAAAAGATGGAAGTATTCTATGGCTGGAAATCAGTGTACACTATGCTGGCTCTGAAGAAGGTGTGGATATCTATGATACCCTGTGTACAGATGTGACAGCCATTAAGAAGCAGGAAAAAGAACTGTTGGATTCACAAAATGTACTTCAAAGTATTCTGGGTATTTCCAATGCAAAAGGCTCTAAAGTATCCTTAGCAATGAAAAATAAAGAATATGCAGCTTATCTGTTCGCAAATTCTATGAGTGGTGGTATTATCGCTGGTTATTGTGATGAAGGCTTTACCCTGTATTTCGCAAATGATGAAATCATCAGTTTACTGGGATTTGATTCTTATCAGGATTTTTATGATGGGATCAATGGTAAATTAATGAACACAATCTATATAGAAGATCGCAACCGAGTAAAAAGAGATATTGGGGATAACTTTTATGAGGGCTACGAATATACAGTAAACTATCGTATGGTACGTAAAAACAATTCCTTATTATGGGTCATTAACAGAGGAAGGGTGATTAAGGCTGAAAATGATCAGCTTGCGGTAATTTCTTATTGTATCGATATCAGTGAAAAAATGAATACACAGATGGAATTAAGAAAAGCCCAGGAGGATATCAACCTTTTAAATTCTCTGGTACCAGGAGGCTATCATCAATGTTACGATAAACCAGATTTTCCAATTAAACATGTATCTGATCGATTCCTTGATATGATTGGATACACCAAAGAAGAACTGGAGCTAAACTTTGATAATAAATACATCAACCTGATATATCCTGCCGATCGAGAGCTCATGCGTGAAACAGTACGTTACTCTCGTGGCAATCAAGGATTATTTACGGGAGAATACCGATTATATACAGCCAATGGAATTATCTGGGTGCGTGATCAAACACGGATCATCATAGAAGATAACGAATGTTTCTTTGCAGGTATCATTGAAGATATCACAGACATTATCAATATGAAACAGAAACTGGAAACCATTGTCGCAAATACACCGGGAGATGTTTTCTGTATAGAGAATAACGAAATATATTTCTATAGTTTTAACCTTTCAAAAACAATGGGTTATTCCCATGAAGAGTATAAACAGCAGATCATAGAAACCAAAGGTACCTGCTTTACAGATCCAAGAGATAAAAAGATGGTTCATGAAGCCATTTTCAACGCAAGAAAAACCAAACAGGATATTGATCTGATGTTTCGCAGTATCACGAAAAACAAAGAAACCCGCTATATTCATATGATTGCGATGAACAGAGGATTATATGAAGGAGATCTTTTGTATTATGGAATTATGATGGATGCGACAGCACTTATCAATAAGGAACAAGAATTAAATATTACCCAGCAGATGTATGAAAGCATTATCCATCAGGCAAATCTAAGTGTTTGGGAATATGAAGCAAAACGAGATATTCTGACAATCAATGAAGATGGATTAAAACAAATCTGTACAATGAATCCCAATAACGCAGTAAAGAACTATAATAACTATATACTGAGTGATTTCTTAAAACGTGATTATAATCGATATTCTGGATGTAAAAGCCTGGAATTGTTGAAAAATAAAATCTTAAAACATAAATTCAACGAAGAAATTATTGAAGTCATGTTATTTAGCAATCTTCATCGCTGGGTAAAATTAACCTGTGAGCCTATCTTTGATGAAAATGGTGAATTGATCAAAGTAATAGGATATCTTCAAAATATCAGTAAACAGGTAGAAAAGGAAACACTGGCAAAAGAAGAAAAGAAATATGCACAGTTTGATTCTTTGACAGGTATTTATAATCGTCGTATGGGTGAATTAATGATGCGTAATGCACTTGCGTTATGCAGCAGTAAGCAGAAATATGCATTGATGATGATTGATCTTGATGATTTCAAACAAATCAACGACCAATATGGACATTTACAGGGAGATCGTGTATTACGTGAAATCGCCTCCGTGATTATGACGCATATGGGTAATGGAGATATCTTCTGCCGTTATGGTGGAGATGAATTCTTAGTTCTGATGAAATATCAACAATTAGATGCCATCAAACAAAAAATCAATGCTATTCAAAACAGTCTTGCGAAATGCTGTACCCTTCAGGGAAATGAAAATGTTTATATATCCATTGGCGTTGCCACAGCACCAATGCATGGAATGAATCTGCAAGTCTTATATGAGAAAGCAGATAAAGCTTTATATCGTGCAAAATTAAATGGAAAGAATCAATATTATATTTACGCAGAATAGTATATTGTAAAATTTACATTGACTTATTGGTTTATGTATGGTCTAATAAATACGTACAAAAAATGGGGTGCCAATGATGGCTGAGATTGGATCAATAAAGATCCTGACCCACTGAACCTGATACGGGTAATGCCGGCGAAGGGATTTTATTGTGACGAAAGTGTAATCCACGATATAAATTTACTAAGCAAAAGCTGACACCGTAGCAGGCGTTCAGCTTTTTTTAGGAGGAAGAAAATGGAATACACAACACAAATGAACGCTGCTAGAAACAACGTGATCACAAAAGAAATGAAAGCTGTCGCAGCCTATGAACAGATGGATGTAGAAGAGGTACGCGATTATGTTGCGAAAGGACAAATTGTCATTCCGGCAAATAAAAACCATACCTGTTTAAAACCTTATGGGATTGGCAGAATGCTAAAAACAAAAATTAATGTTAATCTGGGCACAAGTAAAGACTGTTTAGATTTGGATATGGAAATGGAAAAAGTCAAAAGTGCCGTAAACATGGGCGCAGAAGCTATCATGGATTTAAGCTCTTTTGGGGATACACAAACATTTAGAAGAAAGCTGACAAAAGAATGTCCAGCAATATTAGGAACTGTGCCAATTTATGATGCAGTCGTTTACTACAATAAGGCATTAAAAGATATCACAACACAGGAATGGATGGATGTATTTCGTATGCATGCAGAAGATGGTGTAGATTTTATGACTATCCATTGTGGAATAAACAAACGTACAGCACAACGCTTTAAAGACAATAAACGTATCACAAACATTGTATCCAGAGGCGGCTCTATCATTTTCGCATGGATGGAAATTACAGGAAATGAAAATCCATTCTATGAACGATTTGATGAAGTGCTGGATATCTGCCAGAAATATGATGTTACTTTAAGTTTAGGCGATGCATGTCGCCCTGGCTGTATTGAAGATGGTTCTGATATTTCTCAGATCGAAGAACTTGTGACATTAGGGGAACTAACAAAACGGGCATGGGAAAAAGATGTTCAGGTCATGATTGAAGGACCAGGTCATATGCCTTTAAATCAGATTCAGGCAAATATGGAAATTCAGAATACCATTTGTAAAGGCGCACCATTCTACGTATTAGGACCTATTGTTACAGATGTTGCACCAGGTTATGATCATATCACGGCAGCGATTGGTGGTGCCATTGCGGCTACTTATGGTGCAAGTTTCCTATGTTATGTAACACCGGCTGAACACCTGCGTCTACCAGATGTGAATGATGTAAAAGAAGGTATTATCGCAAGTAAAATCGCAGCACATGCGGCAGATGTTGCCAAAGGTGTTAAAGGTGCGATTGACTGGGATCACAAGATGGCAATGGCAAGAAGAAATCTGGATTGGGAAACCATGTTTGAAACAGCGATTGATCCTGAAAAAGCAAGACGATATCGTAAAGACAGCACACCAGAAAGAGAAGATACATGTACAATGTGTGGAAAAATGTGTGCAATTCGTAATATGAATAAGATACTAAATGGGGAAAACGTGGATATCATGGAAGAAGAATAATGAGAAAACATCGTCGATTTCGGCGATGTTTTTCTATAGGATGTTATAGAGAAGTGAATTAAAATATTTGAATTAATCATTTTTTTTATGATTAAACGTGTTATACTATTGAATATAATGAAAGTCGTCGATAAGTCGTCGATAAGTCGTCGATAAGTCGTCGATAAGTCGTCGATTAAAAAATATGGTTATCGGTCAAAAAGCCTTTAAAATAGCGTATTTTGATAAAAAATAGTCGTTGATAAGTCGTCGATAAGTCGTCGATAAGTCGTCGATAAGTCGTCGATAAGTCGTCGATAAGTCGTCGATAAATCGTTTAAAGAAATTAAAAACGGATGGGAGGAAATTATGTCAATACCAATTACAATTGATTCTTTAATGGAGAGAAATATTGTTGAATGGGCCAGGATTGAATTTAAGGAAGGCTGGAATCCAGACACAACCTTAAAAACTATAAGTGCATTTGCTAATGATATAGATAATTGGGGTGGAGGCTATATTATTATAGGAATTGAAGAAAAAAATGGTGTAATTAAAAGACCAATTAAAGGATTGAATCCAGATTCTATTGATTCAATTCAAAAAAGTATTTTACAATTTTGTAAATATATAAGACCTGTTTATATTCCTGTCACGCAACCAGTCTATTATGAAAATGCTTTGCTTTTACTTATTTGGGTACCTGGTGGTTATGAAAGACCATACCAATGTCCCAAAGTTCCTACATCAAAAAACAGTGAAAAATTATATTATATTAGAAAATTATCTAGTACAATTGTTGCTTCTAATGCTGATGTAAAAGAATTAATATCATTATCCCATAACGTTCCCTTTGATGATCGTATGAATATGAATGCTGAGATAAGCGATTTAAAACGTGAAATTATTAAAGACTATTTAAGAGAAGTAGAAAGTTCTTTAATAGAAACGGTTGATACTATGGAATTAGAGAAGTTAGCAAATGATTTGAGAATTGCAAACGGGCCTAAAGAGTATTATAGACCCTTAAATGTTGGCTTGTTATTTTTTAATGATGCACCAGAGAGATTTTTTCCCTATACACAAATCGAGGTAGTAAACATACCTGATCCAACAGGACAAGGTATGGAGGAAAGGATTTTTAAAGGACCAATACATCAACAATTAAAAAGTGCTTTGGCATACATAAAAAATAATGTTATTGCTGAAAAGGTGTTTAAGGTTGAAGATAAAGCTGAAGCAGAACGATATACCAATTATAGCTACTCAGCGATTGAAGAATTTCTTTCAAATGCAGTATATCATAAATCATATCAAATAAATGAACCGGTTACTGTGAGGATTGAAAAAGAATCGATTGAAATAACAAATGCTCCTGGTCCCGATAGGTCAATTAGTGATAAAGACATAAAAACATTTCATATGCGAACACGTAGATATCGAAATAGGCGAATAGGAGATTTTTTAAAGGAATTGCATTTGATTGAGGGAAGAAATACTGGTATTCCTACAGCATTAAAGGCGATAAAAGCGAATAAATCGCCATTGCCGATTTTCCTAACCGATAAAGAACGATCATTTTTTTCCGTGATTTTACCAATACATGAAACTTTTAAAGAAAGAAAATCGGATGCTTTAGATAATGGTGTGCAAATTGCAAAAACGAAAAGAACCAGAGAAGAATTAGAAAAAGCAATATTAAAAGAATTAGGTACGGATATTATGTCTTTAAAAGAACTTTATAAGAGTTTAGGATATACAGGAAATCCATCAAAAACATTTAAAGAATGTATTAATGATTTAATTACGAAAAAAAAGATATCAAAAACTACTATTTCAAGAACAATATTTTTAGAACGAAAAAAGCAATGAATCATCCTCATTGCTTTTTTTTGATTGAAAAATTGTAAAACTGTTGGAGTGCCAACAGTTTTTGTAAAAGCTTACAAAGAAATGATAAAACGTTTTGTCAAAAAGTATTGACAACGCTTTCATCACGTGTTAGGATAATTGTGCAAGATAGATAAAACGTTTTATCAAACTGAGGTGAGAACATGAATTTAGAAATAAGAGATAACGCTTTAACACCAGATATCTATATCAGCTTAAGAAAAAAAGTAGACTTTAAAGAATATGCGTATGATGATGTTGTTGTAGCACTTCATAACTCTATCTATACAGTTGTCATTTATGATGATGACAAACCAATCGCAATTTCAAGAATTGTTGGGGATGATCGTATCGTTTTCTTCATTAAAGATGTGGTTGTTGATCCAGACTATCAGAAGATGAAGATTGGAAAGCTTTTGATGAAAAGCATGTTTCAGTACATCGCAAAGAAGGCATGTCAGGGGGCATACATTGGTCTGATGTCTACGCCATGCTGTGTGGAATTTTATGAAAAATATGGATTTGTGAAAAGACCAAGTGAAGGCTTAGGACCAGGCATGTTAAAATATTTTGATAAGAATGAGGTGATCGCATGAAAAAGGTAATCGTACTTGGAAGTTTAAATATGGATTTAAGTATCAACAGTGATTATATGCCAAAGAAAGGGGAAACCATCAACGGATATGATTTCTTGATCAATCCAGGTGGAAAAGGTGGCAACCAGGCAGTCGCAGCCGCAAAACTTGGCGCAGATACAAGAATGATTGCGAATGTTGGAAATGATATCTTTGGTCAGGAGATTTTAAATAAATTAAAGGAATATGGTGTGTGTACAGACGATATCAGTATTTCTAAATTTGATTCTACAGGCGTTGCGGTGATTATCTGTTGTGATCATGATAATCGTATCATCTTAGGAAATGGTGCGAATCATACTTTAACCTTTTCTATGGTAAAGGAACGTTTAGATGCAATCGCAGAAGAAGGAGATATCTTCTTAACACAGTTGGAAAATGATTTTCAGGTAGTAGATGCTTCTATTCGCTATGCGAAGAAAAAAGGTTTATATACGATTTTAAATCCAGCACCGGCAAGAGTATTGGAAGAAGATTTATATAACTACTTAGATCTGATCGTGGTAAATCAAAGTGAATGTCAGTTATTAACTGGTATTTATCCTAATGATGATGAGTCCTGCATCAAAGGTTTACAAGCATTTGAAAACAGAGGTGCTAAAGCAATTATCACATTAGGTGCTCATGGAAGTATCACCCAAATGGAAGATACGCCAGTATTTGTGGATAGCCGTAAAGTTGAAACAGTGGACACCACAGGCGCAGGCGATTCTTATATCGGTGCTTTGTGTGCATGTCTTGCGAAGGATATGCCAGTAAAAGAAGCACTGGAATTTTCGACAAAGGTAGCTGCCATCACAGTCACAAGACGTGGCGCGCAGGTATCCATTCCGTATACAGAAGAAGTTGAGTCATATTTCAAGGAGGAGAAAACACATGAATAAAAGACCGATAATTATTGACACAGACCCAGGTATTGATGATGCTTTAGCAATCGCAATTGCATTATTCTCTGATGAACTGGATGTGAAACTGATCACGACCGTGGCAGGTAATGTAGGCCTGGATAAAGTAACCTATAATGCATTACGTTTATTGAAATATTTTGAAAGAGAAGATATTCCTGTCGCAATGGGTGCGGATAGTCCATTGATTCGTCCTTATGAGGATGCCAGCAACGTACATGGAAAGAGCGGTATGGAAGGCTTTGATTTTGAAGAACCAACGATAAGCGCTATCAAAGAAAATGCGGTAGATGCAATGCGTAAAGTCATTATGGAAAGTGCTGAACCAGTGACACTAGTACCGATTGCCCCACTTACCAATATTGCATTATTGTTGAAAACATACCCAGAAGTAAAGAAAAACATTCGTGAAATCGTTATGATGGGTGGAAGTGCCAGCAGAGGAAATAAAGGGGTTATGTCTGAATTTAATGTAGCACTGGATCCTGAAGCTGCACATATGGTTTTCCACAGTGGAGTAAAACTTACCATGGTAGGTTTGGATGTTGGATTAAAGGCATTGGTATTGCCACAGGATAGTGAACGTATTAAAGATATGAATAAGACAGGTGCGATGGCATATTGTCTGTTTAAGAAATATCGTGGGGGAAGTTTCAATACGGGATTAAAAATGTATGACAGCAGTGCGATTGCTTATCTGTTGGCACCGGAAATGTTTACCGCTGAAGAAACATATCTGGATGTTGAGCTTGCGGGCAGTATGACAGCTGGATGTACAGTAGTAGATTTGAAAGGGTACTTACACCAAGATGCGAATGCAACCGTATGTCTGGATATTAACCAGGATGCATTCCGTCAATGGTTTGTGGACTCTATACAGAAGTGTATTTAATCAAAAGAGGAGGAAATTAAAATGTTAGAAGTTATTATTTCATTAGTCGTTGTACTTGCGGTTGTATATTTGATTACCAAAAAGTACAATGCAACTATCGCTTTGGCGTTAGGTGGTATCGCACTGTTATTTGCAGCTGCAGCACTTGGTCATCCAATCTTATCACCAGAGGAAACAACTGGTATTATCTGGTTGGATCCATTCAAAAAAATTGAATTATCATTCTTAAGTAATTTAGGCAACATTGGTTTAACCATCATGGTATTATTCGGTTATTCCAGCTATATGAATTTGATTGGCGCAAATGAAGTGACTGTCAATATCATGACAAAACCACTTGGTAGAATCAAAAGTAAATATATCCTGATTCCTATTATCTTCTTATTAGGTAACTTGTTATCTTTGGTTGTACCTAGTGCAAGCTCTCTAGCTGTATTATTGATGGCTACCTTATTCCCAATTCTTACAAGAATTGATGTATCACCACTTGCGGCTGGTGCTGTTATCGCAACGACTGCGACAATTATGCCAACACCACTTGGTGCTGATAACGTTATTGCTGCCAATACATTTGGTATGAATATCATGGATTATGTTATTGCACATGCGAAGATTTCTATTCCTGCATTGTTGTTAATGGCAGTTGCACACTATTTCTGGCAGAAATATCTGGATAAAAAAGATGGCACAAATGCTGAAATTGATAAGAGTAAGATCGCAGAACTGAATACAAATCTGCCACCTGCTTATTACGCTATTCTTCCAATCTTACCATTGATTCTGGTACTGGTATTCAATTTAGCATTAAAAGGTTTAAACTTGAACATCGGACTTGTAACGATTACCTTTATTTCTTTGATTGCATCTATTATTGTAGAATTAATTCGTAAACATGAATTTACACAGATTACACACGATATCCAGGAATTCTTCAAGGGTATGGGAAATGGTCTTGCTATGGTTGTATCCTTATTGGTTGCTGCCAACCTGTTAATTGAAGGTTTAAAAGTATTAGGTGTTGTAGATATGTTAACAAACTCAGTTACTGGTATTGAAGGTGCTGGTACCCTGATGATGCTTGCATTCTCTGGTGTTACATTCTTGATTGGTTTGATTTCTGGTGGTGGTTTAAGCGTATTCTATGCTACCGTAGATATGCTTCCTGGTATTGCACATGCAGCATCAGTAACCGGACCTATGATTGCACTTCCTATGCAGATGATTGCCAACCTGGTACGTTCTATTTCTCCAGTAGCGGCGTGTATCATGATTGTATGTTCTACAATGGGTGTTACACCAATGCAGCTGATTAAACGAACAAGTGTTCCAGTATTAGTTGGATGCGTTGCCTGTATGGTACTTGCTGTCGTATTATTATAATGAAAAGAAACAGAAAAGAATCTGGAGGCTCAGATTCTTTCTGTTATAAAATTTGAGGTGAATGTATGAATACAGTTGTTATGCTGATCACAACCGTTTTGGTGTTTGGTATTGTGATCTATATGCTGATTAAAAAAATGGATATTAAGACAACACTGTTTGCAATGGGAATTGTTTTAATGTATGTTGCGATATTTATGGGGAATGATATTGCAATCAAAGACTTTACATCTACCGGAGTCAAATGGTTAGATCCTCTGGCTGCCGTAATTTCACAATTCAAAACAACCATATCAGGTGCAGGATTGATTATTTTGGTATTAGGTGGTTATTCTTCCTACATGTCTAGCATTGGAGCCAACGATGTTACGGTTCATGTATTAACCAAACCGGTTATGAAGATTAAATCCGTTTATATTCTGGTACCATTTGTCTTTGTATTGGTCAATGTATTATCCCTTGTTATACCAAGTGCTTCTAATCTTGCGATTATCCTTCTTGCAACTTTATATCCGGTATTAAGAAGTGCTGGTATGTCCTCTATGACAGCTGCCGCAATTATCGCAACTGCCGCAACTGTTATGCCAACACCACTAGGCGGAGATAATGTTGCCATTGCCAATGAATTAGCAAATTATCCACAATATGCTGGATTAACTGTCACAGATTATGTCATTCAATACCATGCGATTATTTCTGTGCCTACCCTGCTGGTAATGGCAATCGCTCATTTCTTCTGGCAAAAGCATATGGATAAACATATGCCAAAAGAAGAAGGGCTGCCTGTGGCAAATGCCGAAGTACAGGCGATTGAAGGCAGTAAACTGTTTAAAATCGTATATGCCATTTTACCAGTATTTCCGATTTTATTGTTGATTGCGATCTATATCATGCAGACAATGCTGCACATGCAAATCAATATCAGTGTAGAAGTTGCTTCTATCTTCTCACTCATTATCGCTATTTTCTGTGAATTGATTCGTAAAAAAGGAACATCCAGCGTACTGGCACAAACAGAAGAATTCTTTAAAGGAATGGGGAATTCTATGTCTATTGTGGCATTATTAGTCAGTGCATCTGTATTTGTATTAGGTTTAAATTCTATTGGACTTATTTCAACCCTTCAAAATATGATGACAAGCATCAAAGGTAATGGTCTAGGATTTATTCTGCCACTCATCTTAGTAGGATTATCCTTATTGATCGTATTCTTAAGTGGAAGTGGGACAGCGCTGTTTTATGCTATGGTACCATTGATGATGCCACTTGCAATTGCAGCAGGAATTAATGCGACCGCAATATCTGTACCGATGGCATTAGCTGGCAACCTGATGAGAGCTGTATCGCCAGTAGCTGCTGTAACAGTCATCGTCGCAGGTTTTATCAAAGTAAATCCATTGGACCTAGTCAAAAGAACGAGTGTCCCAATGTTATCTGGAATCATCTTTATGTTTATCTTTTCTATGATGATTCTGTTGTAAAGGAGAACAAACGTATATGAATAAAGAAATGTTAGAAAAAAGAGCCAATCATATTCGTCAAAATATTGTTCGTATGGTATATGAAGCCAAATCAGGACATCCTGGCGGTTCTTTATCAGCGACAGATATCTTAACATATCTATATTTTGAAGAAATGGATATCAATGAAAAAAATGTAAGTGGAATAAAGCGTGATCGTTTTGTGTTATCCAAAGGGCATGCCAGTCCTTTATTATATGCTGTATTATCAGAAAAAGGATTGTTGCAGGAAGAAGAATTATCAGGTTTTCGTAAAATCCATTCCCGTCTGCAGGGACATCCGAATATGAATTATATAGATGGTGTGGATATGTCCACAGGATCTTTAGGACAGGGGATTTCCGCAGCTGCTGGTATGGCACTTGCAGGAAAGATAGATGAAACACCCTATCGTATATATACACTATTAGGTGATGGAGAATGTGAAGAAGGGGAAGTTTGGGAAGCTGCTATGTTTGCGGCACATTATCATTTAGATAATCTGTGTGCAATCGTAGATTTTAATGGTCTTCAGATTGATGGAGATGTACGTGATGTCATTGATCCTACACCGATCGATCAAAAATTTGAAGCATTTGGCTGGTATGTGGAGCATGTCAATGGACATGATTTTGATGAATTATCAAAAGCTTTCACAAAAGCCAGAGAAAACAAAGGCAAACCAACAATGATACTTGCCCATACCATCAAAGGAAAAGGGGTTTCCTTTATGGAAAACAACTATGCATGGCATGGCAGTGTACCAAATGATGAACAATACATACAGGCAATGAATGAATTAAAGGAGGAAAGCGTATGAGTAAGATGGCCACAAGAGAAGCCTATGGGAAGGCTTTAGCACAGTTAGTAGAGAAACGAAAAGATGTCATTGTATTAGACGCAGACCTCAGTAAATCCACAAAAACAGCAGATGCCAAAAAAGCAGCACCAAACCAACATTATAATATCGGTATTGCGGAAGGCAATATGATGGGTGTAGCCGCAGGACTAGCCTCAAGTGGAAAAGTTGTATATGCATCAAGTTTTGCGATGTTTGCGGCAGGAAGGGCTTATGAACAGATACGAAACAGTATTGCATATCCAAAACGCAATGTAAAAATATGTGCGACACATGCAGGAATCAGTGTAGGCGAAGATGGCGCATCTCATCAATGTATTGAAGATATCGCATTAATGCGTGTCATACCAGGAATGAAAGTATTTCAGCCATGTGATGAAGCAAGTACCAAAGCTATTATTGCGGCGATTGCGGATATCGATGGACCATGTTATGTAAGACTGGGACGTTGTGCAGTAGAATCGATATATCAGGATTACACCTTTACACTTGGCAAAGGACATGTTCTTCGCAAGGGAAAACATATCGCATTGATTGCAAGTGGACTGATGGTGCAGGAAGCATTAAAAGCAGCGGATATGCTGGAGGAAGAAGTCACAGTGATTGATATCGATTGTATCAAACCAATCGATCAGGAGCTGATTGTGGAAACTGCAAAAAATCATAATGTGATATATACCATAGAAGAACACAATGTCATGGCAGGTCTTGGTAGTGCTGTGGCGGAAGTATTGGCACCACTTGGATTATCCTGTAGACAAATCATGATTGGTATGCAAGACCAATTTGGGGAAAGTGGAACCCCACAAGAATTATTAAAAGCTTATGGATTAGATGCAGAAAGTATTGTGGAAAAAATTAAACAAACAAAATAACAGTCGAAGGACTGTTTTTTGTACTTACTTTTAGAAATTGAAAAATTCATTGTAAGAAATAATTCATTCATGTTACAATATGCTATATAAAGAAATCAATAAAGGGGATGTAACGTATGAAAATCACAATCAAAGATATTGCCAAAGAGGCAAATGTCAGTGTTACCACGGTATCCCTTGTCTTAAACCATAAACCATGTCGTGTAGCACAGGAAACAAGAGATAATATCATGGCGATAGCGAAAAAACATCATTATCGTGTTAATCAGTCCGCTAGAAGTCTGGTCACTAAAGAATCCAAGCTGCTAGGTCTAATTATTCCTGATATTGAAAACATATTCTTTTCTTCCTTATCAAAAAACATTGAAGAATACTGCCGTAAAAAAGGTTATGCCTTAATGATCATGAATACTAATGATAAAGCTTCTGATGATCTAATGTTGTTAGACTTGCTCGTATCACGTGGTGTAGATGGCTTATTTATCACCGTCAGTAATGAATCCTTTGAAGATGCAAAACAGATGCAGGAGGCATTAAAAAATTTAACGATACCTTATGTGATGATAGATCGTTTCTATCCAGAAATAAATAGTAATCGGGTATATTTCGATAATGAAAAAGGTGTTTTTCTTGCCATACAGCACTTTGTAGAACGTGGGCATACCAAAATTGCCTGTATTGGTGGTCCGGAAAGCAGTAAAAACGGCTCTTCTAGAACTATCGGTTATAAAAAAGCTATGCAGTACTTCCATTTGCCAATCAAACCAGAATATATAGAAATCGGAGATTATCGTTACCATAGTGGCTATGAAGCAGGACAGAAGCTGATTCAGACAGATGCAGAAGCTATCTTTGTCAGTAATGATATGATGACCTTAGGCTTGATCAAATGCCTGAGTGAACATCAATTGCGTATTCCAGAAGATTATTCTATTATCAGTTATGACAACTTGTTATACCCTTATATGCAGGGTTCAGAAATCACCTCTGTTGATCAGAATGTAAAAAAACTTGCGATTGAATCTTGTAAGGTCTTGTTATCCCACATAGAAAATGAAGATTTACCATGTGAAGATGTTCGTTTAGAGCCACACTTGATTATCAAAGACAGTGTACAATTTAAAAAGTAAAAAAAGTATATGAGAACAACCCATATACTTTTTTCATTAATTTATTTATATTTTTCTATCACACAGGTATGTTTCTTTGTTTCCTTATCATAGTTGATACCTACCAACAACAAATTATCTAAATACTTTTCTAAGCCAAAGAAATATTTCTTTTCTTTAATCTGTTTAATCGCAGTATCAGCATCTTTATCATATTTCAGTTCAATAATCATCGCTGGCTTATCATATCGTGGAATAAAAACGACATCCGCAAACTCTTTTCCACTTGGAAATTCTCTTACCATTGTATAATCATTTCTTGCCATGATATATGCTAGATAAATCGTATAAACATATTCTTTTATAACAACGCATAGGCAAATATATAACTCTATCATATATGGATATTTAATTATCAAAGAGAAAATGGTCACATCCATGGAAATTCAAATTGTAACCGTGTGACTATTTTGTTACTTCACTTCTATATACTTTGAGTAGGATGAAATTAGAATCTTTATGATGAGAGGAATGATCGTATGAAAAAAATAGTGATGGTATTAACAGCAGCTGTTTTACTTGGCTTCTTAGTATATCAAGGATCAATGGCATTCTTTCATGCGGAAACACAGGTTGGTGCTAAAATCAGTGCTGGAAGCCTGGGTATAGACTTGATTGAAAGCACTAATGAAACAAATGCTGAAAAAACAGAAAATGGATATAAATTTATGTCAGTTCTGCCAGGCGCAGAAATCAAAAGCAGCGTACATGTGGAAAATGTAAAAGAACATACTTTATATGTTCGTGTAACAGCAACCAAATATTGGGAAGATGGAAATGGAAATAAACTGCCAGATGCTGATGCATCTTTGATTAAGCTGGTTACCAAAGATCCTGCAAACTGGATCATTATGGATGATGCAGCAAATTCTAATTCAGAAAACGTTTATTTCTATTATAGAAAACCAATGAAATCTGATGAAGTATCTACGAATCTGATGGATGCAATTCAGATCAGTCCTGAATTAAAGGATACAAACTATTCTACATATCAAGTACATTTATCTTTTGATGCCGAAGCTGTACAGAGTATTTCAGGGAAAGATGCTGTATTGTCAGAATGGGGCGCAGAAATTGAATTTGATGAAAATGGAAACATCATCTCTGTTGAAGATTAGCGTATAAAGAAGGAGGAAACCTTTATGAAAATAAAAAAAATATTCCTATGTTCCGCTTTGTTAGCAATGATGATGGGGAGTGCATCCATTCATGCCGCTGATGGCGATATGGGATTGACATTTGAAGGTGACAGTGAAAAATTTATAACATATGAACAAAGCAGTGCTTATGAAAATATGGCACCTGGTGAAGAAAGAATTCAACAAATTACATTATCTAATGATGATTATCGTGAATTAAAGTTCTATGTTAGAAGTGAATATACCAATCCATTAGGTGAAGGTGTCGCAAATAACCAGATTGCCTATGATATTGAATTCTCTAATAATGGAGAAACATTCTATACTGGTAAAATTGGTGGTATGACACAAAGCAATATGGATTCATTAGATCAGAATTATTTATTAAAAACATTGAAAAAAGGTGAATCTACAACTGTATTGATGAAAATCAAAGTAGATGGAGATTCCATGGATAACACATACCAGAATACAGAAGGATACTTAAATCTGATATTCTCAGTAGAACATGAAGATAACACACCAGTGGAAAAAGTTGTGACAGTCATTAAAAAAGTCCCAGTGATCAATAAGATTCCTGGCGTACAGACTGGTGATACAACGGTTATTGGAACAATTCTTGGAATGTTTGTGGCAAGTTTAGCATTGATTATCGTGATTATTGTAATGAGGGTTAGAAACAGAAAGGGTGAAAGAAATGAAAAAGCGTAATAGATTTTTAACAGCTTTATCAGGCATTGTGATGGCATGCTTATTCCTTTTACCTATTTCCACTACAGATATTAAAGCAGCAGAATATGAAATCGTATTTAAGGCTGGTTCACACGGCAGTGTAGATGGTCAAAAAGAAGTATCTTATCATTTAAGTACAAATGATGTATTCCCTAATGAACCTACAGTATCAGCAGAAGAAGGTTATGTCTTTAAAGGATGGAGCAAACAGCTTCCTTCTGTTGGTTCAAAGGTAACAGGTAAACAAGTATATGTCGCAAAATATGGCGTATTGATCGATGGTGTATCATACACTGTACGCTATGTTGATGAAAATAAAACGGATATCGCTACACCTAAAACAATGTTAGGGGAACGTGGTACACAGATTGTGGAACGTGCAAAAACAGTTCCAGGTTATACCTATCAGCAAGCTGAACAGACATTTACATTAAAAGATGGAATGGAAATTCAATTTGTTTATACATTAACAAATCCTAACGAAGTTATTCGTTATGAAACGATAACACAGGAAGAAGTAGTTAATCAGGTTGTTCCACAGGAAAATGGCAACCAGAACAATGTAACACCTACTCCTAATCCAAATCCTACTCCAGCACCTAATCCTGATGTTGTTATCCCTGATGATAATCAGCCAAATGGTGATGGTAATAACGATAAGGACACAGATAAAGATAAAGACCAGACAGATATCAATGATCAGGAAACACCAGAAGGCGATGGTAAAGGCAATGATTATGCAATGTTAGCTGGCGGTTTGGGTATTCTGGTTGTCGCAGGTATCGCAATTATCTTCATGTATTGGAATAAAAAAAGACAAAACAATGAAGCCAATTCATAAATAAATAACAGAACATAGCCATCCTGATGCAGTGTGGCTATGTTTTCTTTCCAATCAATGGTCACACGAAAAACTTTTTTGTTACCACTATGTGACTTGACATTGGTAAGATATAGACGATAAAGAAAAGATTCTAATATTTAAACTATATGAAATGAGGAGGACTTCCTATGAGAAAAAAATTAATGAAGACAATGGCTTTAGTTTTAAGCTTTGTGATGATTTGTCTAAATGTTGATACTAAGTATATAAAAGCGGAGGATACAGATATCACTATCAAAAATCATGGTGTGAATAATGCTGTAGAGAAACCAGCTACATTAGATGCAGGACAAGTCTGGACTAATAAAGACGTAGTAGACCATGGTGATGGTACATTTACAATTACATTAAGTGCAATGGCAAATAACTATCAAGATGGTGAGACTATAAAGGCTCCTTTAAAAGAAGAGACATCTTTGACATTTACAGATGTAATTGGTAATGGTTTTGAAGTTGAAGGTACTTTGCCAGCAGATATGACCCTTGCAAATGGTACAGCAACTTGGACATTAAAATCAGATCAGTTAACAGCTGATGCAAATGGACCAGTAATTAAAACAGTATCTTTCAAAGTAAAATATTCTGCAAAAGAAAGCGGAACATATTATACAAACGGAAAAGCTGAAGCACAGTTTACTCCTAGTGAAGATAATCCTTTCTACTATGATGTAACATCTGCTACAGAAACTACAGAAAAAGTAGTGACTGCAAAAGCTGATAAGAATTTGGAAAACGGTATTGTAAAACAAACTTTCAAGACAACTGGCTGGATTGAATTAGAAGCAAAAACTTTAGAACAACCTAAAGCAGAAAATGAAGAAGATTCTAGAGAAAGCGGTGTAAAAGAAGCCCCAGCTACATTTGATCCATCAACAATTGTTCCATTATTAGATGCAGCACCACTCTATGATTATTCAAAAAATAGTGTGATGTATAGAAGCGCTCGTTTAAGTGGTGTACCAACTAATTTTACTCCTACAAAAAATTCTAATATTGAAACATCTAAAATAGCAGAATTTGATCCTAATAGTAATACTGCCAATATTACTTTGGAAACCTATTTGACAGGAGAAGTGTCAATGTCAGGAAATCCAATAGATTTTGTATTGGTATTAGATCAATCCGGAAGTATGGATGATCCATTTGAAAAAAATAGCTATTACAAAGTTTATGGAGATGAATTGTCTTTAGACGGAACAAAATATTATGTTTATGTAAACAATTATTACACTAAATTAACATATGAAAGTAATAGTAATAGATGGTATTATAGTAGAAATAATAGGAAAGTTTATTGCACACCTAAAGTGAATGAAAATGATTCTGAACATACGCAATTTTATGCGATATATACAAAAAAAGTAGCATTAAAGAAAAGTGTTAGCAATTTTATTGATTTAGTTGAGAAAAACGCAAAAGACTCTAATTTCAATCATAGAATTGCTATGGTGGGATTTGCAATGGGAGAATATACAGAGAATTCTAATAGCTACCCTGCATATAAGAATACAGAGGTGTTAAGTTTAAATAATCCAATGAATTATAAAAATATTAATCAATATAACGAAAAAAATGTATATGGTAATGCATTACAAAATACACTTGAAGCAGATGGCAGAAACATTCTTAATCAAGCTGTAAATTCTATTTCTGCCTCTGGAGCAACAAATATAGATTTAGGAATGGAAATGGCAAAAAAAATCTTAGATTATAATAAAACGGAAAACAGAGATAAAGTCGTAATCACTTTTACTGATGGGTTGCCGACAAAATATAGTGGTTATAGTGAAAATATAGCTAATGATGCAATAAAAACAGCAAACGATATTAAGATTGAAAATCACGCAACATGTTATAGTATAGGTGTAGTTACTGAAGCTGATCCATCTGCTGACATTTATAATACGCCTACTAGTGATAAAAATATTATAAATAAGTTCTTGCATTTAATTTCAAATAATTATGTTGGCAATCAATATTTAAATATGGATGCAATAGTTGCCAATCTTTGGCCTGGGTATGGGAAACCTAATAATTTAGGATATTATTTAGCAGCTAACGATGCTGATAGTTTAAAGGAAATTTTTGAAAATATATTCTCTCAAGTTGTACCAAAAATAGAGTTAGATTCAGATACAATGCTGATCGATAAAATTTCAAAATATTTTAAAGGTGATATCCCAAAAGAAAATATAACTGTCTATAAACAGCCTTACAATGGTGGAGAATTAGGCGATTCTAATAGCTGGGGTGAAAAAATAAACATTACAAATGAAGTAACAATAAAAACTGAAGGAGATACTATTACAGTTACTGGCTATGATTATTCTAAAAATTTTGTTTATTTGGAAGATGGAACACCTGTTGGCTATAAATTAGTTGTAGTTATCAAAGACGTAGAACCTATTGATGGATTTGTTGGAGGAAACGAGGTTCCTACAAATAAGGATGATTCCGGTATTTATGATAAAAATAATAAAGTAGTTGAAAATTTTGATACACCTGATGTTGATGTCCCATTGAAGTATGATTTCCAAGTTAAAGATGCAAGTATTTATATTGGAGATAACTGGAAGAGTGTAGATGAATTCTTACAAAATGGTTATCTGATTAATGGTAAAAATTTTGAATGGGGTGGAAACAGAAATGATTTCGCCGGAATAGAATATACCATTAAAGATGGTGATACTGTAATTGGAACATTCACAGTAAATGCTGGAGAAAATAAGGGATCATTGGAAGTGAATGATAACTTTGATACTACAGACTATAGTACAACTCATAACTTTAGTATTAGCGCTGTTGTGAAACCAACCCAAAATGGAAGTTACGGATCTAAAGATATAACTGATAAAATGTCTCATTTATATGTGTTTACTCCTGATTTAAATGTAACTGATAAAGTTATATTCTATGGGGATTTAACAAAAGTTAAAGAAAGATATAATTCAGATGAAGTTGAATGGAAATGCAAAGCTAATTCTGAAGCTCCAAAACCTTTAACAAATCAACCAAGTTTAAATTTAAATGCTCAAGTTGTCAATCGTGAAGAAACTATTGATAACAATATAGATGTTGAATTGTCAGAAGATACTCAATTTAAATTAAATGTTAAGCGTACTGATACCAATAAAGATATTACTGCTAACACAGGTATAACAAATAAAACACCTAATTCTGATAAAGATGATTCTCATGATTTTACAATCTATGTTGTGAAAGGTCAATTAAATATTACCAAAAAAATAAATCAGCAATATGTAGGTGGAGACGATGAATTTATTAAAGCAAATCAGAGTTTTCTATACAAAATTGAGAGAAAAGACAAAGATGGTAATGTTTTAGATACATTCTATCAAACCATTGATTTCTCAGCTAATCAGAATACAAAAGAAAAGACAGTGAAAATTAAAGGTTTGAAAAAAGGATATTATACAGTTACTGAAATAACAGATTGGTCTTGGAAGTATGAATTAAAATCTCAAGCAGATGACTATAGTGGAAATGCTGAGAATACAACATCTAATATTTACATTGGAGACGATACTACTGCGTATACAAGAAATAAACCTTATTATGGAGTAGAAGAAGATACTACAAAATTGAGTGTAGAGTATAGCAATCCAGCAAACACAAATTTTGAAAATGAGTTTATACAAGCTTTATCTAATTTATTTGGTGATGTAGCTTCTGCAATTAATCAATTTATTAACAAGTGATTTGGTGAATTATATGAAAGATAGAAGTAAATTAAGAGTTAAGCAAGAACTTAAATTCTTGCTTAACTCCAACAAAAAAATCGAAATGATGGGAGGTAAATTAGCATGATGAATTTTACAAAAATTAAAAAGAAAGCTATGATCGTCGGGGCTTTAATTGTAGCATTATCTGCAGTTGGCATTACATATGCGTTGCTCTCATCATCTTCTCAAGAGAATTTAAATAAGTTTGAGGGAGCTGCAGCTAAAGTAAATATTTCAGTAATTGAGAATAATAAAAACCATGAAGATAGTACAAATGATGAAGAAGAATATAGCAAAATCAACAAAAATGATACTATATCTAAGGTGGTTAAAATAAAGAATATTTATGATTCAAATTATCCTACTACAGATTGTTATATCCGTGTAAAATTTGTACCTATGATTAAAAACCAGGATGGTGATTCCATTGGTCAATCTGTAGATTTGAAGTATAACTTTAATGGAAATTCAAATAAATGGGTTTATGATCAAAATTCTGATACTTATTATTATACTGAAGCTGTTGCACCGAATAATGAAACAGATGTATTGCTTGAATCTATAACATTAAATCAAGATTTACCAAAAAATACACATTTAGAATTACAGGTAATGGCTGACGCAATTAGCGCACATCCAGTTACAAACCTTACTGATGCTTGGAAATTAACAGCAAATAGTGATGGTAATTATTTTACAGGTTTTAACCCAGTAAATTGAAGTAATAGATAAAGCAGTGGATATTCGCTGCTTTTTTCTATTTAAATTAGGAATAATATTGTCCTTTGTTAAAGAATAGTAGTAAAATATAAGCATAAATAAAAAGGAGAACAATATGATTAAGAAAGTTTGGAATATTATTACAACAATTGTTGTAATTTTGGTTATTTTGTTAGCTTGTATATTTTTTGTGCCACGATTGTTTGGTATAACCCCAATGGCGGTATTAAGTGGTAGTATGGAGCCAACATATCATGTAGGTGGATTAGTCTTTGTACAAAAAGTAGACCCATCTGATGTAGAAGTAGGAGATTCTATCACGTTCACTATTGGAAATGATACTGTAGTAACACATAGAGTAATAGAGGTAAATAAAGAAGAACAATCTTTTAAAACCAAGGGGGATGCTAACGATAATGAAGATGGCGGAAGCGTTGCATTTAATAATGTTAAGGGAAGAGCGTTAGGATTCACCATTCCTTATTTAGGTTTCCTTGCTGTTTATTTAAATTCAACAAGTGGTATCATCATTTTAGTAGCTTTTATATTAATCATGATGTTGTTATCATTCATCGTAGATCAGCTTTCAAAGGATGATAAAGAAAAGAAATAAAATAATAAGGTGTAGTAATAAGAAACATAAATTTCTGTTACTACACTTTTTTTTTGCTTGAAATTATAAGAAAAATAAGGTCACAAATAAATATGTACTGATTATGGCATTTTATTTTTTTGTTACCGCCATGTGACTATTCAGTTAGATAATATATGTGTAAAAAGAAAGAGAAGAAGGGAGGCAAATTATGAAACCAGTAAAGAAGTCACTGCTGGTAGTCGCTTCTATTTGTTGTTTGATAACAGCTGGTGTAACATATGCACTTCTGTCAAAAGTAACAGAGACAGCAACGAATACATTTAGCTCTGATAGAAGTATTTCATTAAAGCTTCGTGAAGATAAATGGGATGGCTTTGATTTTAATGAAAGCTATCCAGATGGAGCAATACCTGGAACAGTAATTGATGATAAGGAAACCAATAAAGAAATATTAGGATTTAATATTGCGAAGAATTATCATCCAGGAGATGCGATTCCTAAGAATCCAATTGTGATGAACACTAGTGATGAAAATGAATATGTTGCCATTAAAGTAGTTTATGAGAATAGTCAGGGTGTTCCTATTTCAAAAACTGAATTTGAAAATTTATATGGCAAGTTTCAGCATTTGAATAGTTCATATCAGAATGGTATGAATAATGAATTTGAATTAGTTGATACAGATGAAGAATTTGACCTTTATATTTATAAAAAAGTATTAAATTCAAATACTACTACTCCTGCATTGTTTGATAGATTTGTTATCAAACTTGATATAGAACCAGATGGAAATAAATTACCGAGCTTCAATATTAAAGTAAAAGCATATGCAGTGCAGGAAACAAATGTAACAATAGATAAAGCAAAAGAGTCTTTATTAAATTTAGCGAAAAAAAATTAAGAAAGGTAAAATTGAAAGGTGAGAGAAATGGAAAAGAAAAGATTATTTACAACATTAGGCGCAATGGTATTAACAGGAGCTATCGCAGTAACAGGAACATGGGCATTTTTGAACAAAGTTACAGAAACGAAGACAAATACGTTTACATCATCTAAGGATATCAGTACTGAATTAGTAGAAGAAAACTTTGATGAAGAAATTGCAGAAAATTACATTCCAGGACAGGTAATTGCAAAAGATCCTGTTATGAAAAATGATGCAGAAAAAAATGAAGGACTTCCAATTTATGTTGGTGTTAAATTAGAGTATATTGATAATAATGGTAAGCATATTTCAAGAGAAGAATTTATCGAAAATTATGCTGAAATCATGAATAATGGCGAAGAAGGATTTAATAATTTGTGGAAAGAATTTGGTACTTATAATGATGGTTCAGAATTTTATGTTTTTAAGAACGTCGTTCAACCAGGAGCTAGCAGCGATCCTATCTTTACTGATATTAAAGTTATAACTGGTATTAAAGAAGTTATCAAAACTGAATATTCTAGTAAAACATTATATCGCATTGATAAAGACGAAAATGGAAACGATAAAGAACCAGAAATTATTGATAAAACAGATTCAACAAATAGCTCAAGAGTTTTATATGAAAAAATTGGAGATAAATATGTTCCAATCGAAGGCGATGCTTATACATTACCAAAATTTGAAATTAAAGTAACAGGTTATGCTGTACAAGGAAATGATGAAGTAAGTCAGGAAGAGGCAATTGATGAATTAGTTAAATTGGCCGAAGCTACTTCAATTAAAAGATAAATAAATTTGGAAAGGTGAAATAAAATGAAAAAAAGTAAATTATTAGCATGCCTTGCAATGGCAGGAGTATTGGCAATTGGTGCAGGAACTTATGCAATTTTCTCAGATAAAACAGTTGAAAGGAATAATATCTTTACAATTGGTACAGGAATTGATGGAGAAATCTTTGAACCAAATTGGGAAGGTACAGAAGAAAAGGGTGTAGAATACAGACCAGATAGCACTATTTCAAAAGATCCACAGATTAAAAATAACAGTGATGCTGAAAGTGCTTATATTGGTATTCAGCTGAGATATTCTTTACCTAAAGATGCATATGTGACTTATAGTAATAACAATGATAAGCAGTATAAAAGTAATGCAGAAGTATTAAAAGATTTAGGATATAATAATGAAGAAGAATATATTAAAGCTTTAACTGCTGAAACAGAATTTAATTTAACTCTTGATAAATTTACTGCAGCAACTACAAAAAACGGAAAAGAAGTTGAAGGTTATTGGGTACCATTAAAAAATGGAGATGTCACTGTTCCAAATTCATATATGTATGTAGGAGATAATGGTAAAGCATTAGCTGTTGAACATGGAATGTTAACTGAACCAATTTTTAAAGAAGTGAAGATTGTAAAAGATATTGATATTAAAGATATGATGCCTTTTGAAATTCATGTTCAAGGTTATTTAGTTCAGAGTACAGAAGGAATTAACGCTGCTGAAGAATTAACAAACCTAATGAATGCAAAATAATAGTGAGGAGATAACTTATGAAAAATAAAAAACTTATTGCATTAGCTATTGCAGGTGTACTGGGAATTGGAGCTATTGCTGGTGGCACACTGGCATATTTCACAGATAGTGATAACAAAACCAATGTGATCACTATGGGACATGTTGATGTTGATTTAGAAGAACCAGGATGGGAAAATCCTAATAACGTACAACCTGGTAATAAATATCTGAAAGATCCACAGATCAGTGTTGTTGATGGATCAGAGGATGCTTATTTAAGAGCAAAAGTAACTGTTACATTGAAAGACAAAAATGGAAATGATGTCATGGTTGATGGTGAACAGTTGTTACCTGCATTAAGTGAAGTTGTTGATATCAATGATGGTTGGAATCCAACACCAGATGCTGATGGATATTACTATTACAATACGAAAGTATCTGCACCTACAACAGTAAGTTTGTTTAAAGTAAAAGGTGAAGGTGAAAATAAGTATACAGTAGAAATTCCTATGAGTTGGGGAAATGCATATGCTGATACAGTATTAACAATTGATATCGTTGCTGAAGGTATTCAGGCAGATAATTTCACTCCACAAATGGATGGAACTAACATCATTGGATGGAATGACGTAACTGCTGAAACTTATAACAAATAAAGAATTACAAGAAATGAGTGGTCAATCAGATCACTCATTTTTGGAATTAAGAAAACTTTTGATTTTCAAGAAAAGTGTTGTGTTATACTAAGCTTGAAAGCCAGTATATAGTAAAAATGTCTTATATTTGTTTGACAGAATATTTGGCGTTACCAATATGTTACTATCATAAAGTATACTTGGAATGGTGATAAAAAATGAAGAATATAGAAAAGGAAAATCTAACAAATACACCTACTTTTCTAGTAGAGATAAAAAGTTGTAAAAATCAAAGCTGGCAAGGTAGATTAACATGGGTTGAAAAAAATCAGACAACGAGTTTTCGTAGTGCTTTGGAATTGATGAAAATCATGGATTCTGCGGTATCGAATGATGAAGAAGATTAAGTATTGTAATATCCTTGCTTATGTTATGCTGATTGCCTTGATTCTTGTTGTATCACCTTTTGTAGTACCGAAGCTTTTTGGTTATGAACCTTATGGTATTTTAAGTAATAGTATGGAACCAGATTATCCAGTAGGCAGTGTAGTCTATGTGAAATCACAATCACCGGAATCCATCATGAAAGGTGATGTTATTACATTTAAAACGAGTGTGGTAAATGATAGTGTCGCAACACACAGAGTAATGATCAATGATGCAAAGAAAAGATCTTTTGTGACCAAAGGAGATCATAATGATGATGTGGATGCAACTGCAGTCGCATATGAACGATTACTTGGAAAGGTTGTTTTATGTGTACCAATGCTGGGTAATATATACTTATGGCTAGTATCAATGTTTGGTGTAGCAACGTGTACATTTACATTGATTATGGTGATTACATTGTGGCTTCATGTCGCAAAGTGGAAAAAAGAACTTGGTATAAAAAAATAGATTTTAAAGGAATGTTTGGTGAGAATTAAACATTCCTTTTCTATTGGATGAAAATATAGTTTTTGTGATTTGTAAAAATTGAAATAGAAAACGATTAAGATATACTATATTAATATTGTGGTTTGTGCTATAATAAAGGCATAAATTAATCTTAATATGCATTATTAATGCGATAAAACCAAATGAAAAAGTAAAAATTAGATATTTTAAAAATATTGGATAAAAAAAAGAGGGAAATCTTAGAAATTTACAATTTTTTTGGAAAAAACTCCTCAAAACTGTTAGATTCTGCTATATTATTATGTGGATTTCTGAAAAAGCAAAAAAACAAGAATTAAAATATATGGTAAAATGAAGTTGGAAAGAAAGGATACAGGTGACAGGTATATGAATGAGGAAGATAAAATTATACATGTAAAAATGTTTTCCTATTTTGAGATGGAAATCGATGGCAAAACATTAAGTGACGAAACTTTACATTCTAATATGCTTGTGAAACTTATTGTGTATATACTGTGTAACAGAAAGGCGATTATCAGTGCAAATGATCTGTGTGATGTATTGTGGAGAGAAGATGAAAGTGATAATCCGATTGGCGCATTAAAAAATCTGTTGTACCGTTTACGTACCATATTAAAAAAGACATTCGGCTATAATGATTTTATCAAAACATTAAGAGGGGCCTATGCCTGGAATAATGATGTAAAAGTTATCATTGATGCAGAAGAATTTGAAAGTAAATATAATGAAGCAAAACTATTAGATGATGTAAATAAAAAAATTGATGTGTTGGAAGAAGCACTGACGTTATATACAGGCGATTTTCTACCAAAGTTTACTAGTGAACACTGGATATTTCGACAGACGACCTATTATCACAGCCTGTACATATCTATCGTAAAACTACTGGCACAGACATATGAAGAAGTTCAGAATTATGAGAAGATGGAGATTTTGTGCATTAATGCTTTGAAATACGAGAATCTGGATGAAACGATTCATTGTTTATTAATGAAAGCTTATATTAAACAAAGAAAGAATTCTCAGGCGAAAGAGCATTATAAACAGACAAGTGAACTGTTATATTCACAATTAGGCACAACTCCTTCAAAAGAAATGCAGAATCTTTACAAAGAAATCATGCGTGAAATCAAGAATGAAGAAATGAATCTTGCGATGATTCAGGATGAAATAGCAAATGCGAAAGAGAATACGAATGGAGCGTATTTCTGTGATTATGGTGTATTTAAAGAAATTTATGCCTTACAGCAGCGACAGGCAAAGCGTTTAGGAATCGCAGTATATTGTGGATTGATTACGATTGAATCTAATCTGGATTTACCACTTGATAGTAATGCTTATCGTAAGTTTCGTGATGGTACAATGGAAACATTAAAGGCAACGATTGTTTCATCCTTATGTTCTGGTGATGTCATTGCTCGTTATAGTGCAACACAGTTTATCATGCTGCTTCCAACCTGTGACTATGAAGGTGGATTGGTTGCGTTAGAAAGAATAGAAGAAAACTTTTATCGTATTGCGACAAGGTATCATGCTCGACTTCGTTGTGATTTGAAAGAAATGGATCTGAGGTAGTGATATGATAAGAAAGTTAAGCGCAAATATGTTTTGGACATGTATTGACGATATGGATAATGACAGTATGCATGGTACGTTATATTCTACCGCTGATGAAGAAGATATCGTCTTTCATGACTTTAACCAGATGGTTTTGAAGGCAGATGCATTTATGGATAAGATTGCTTTTCCACAGGCTTTTCAAAATAAACGTTCTTTTGTGGAAGAGGAACATCAAATTTATAATGCACAAATACATACAAATGAAAAACGAAAACATGATGAAATCATTCAGCATCATGGAAAGTTGTTTACTGGTATTATTATGGTAGATACAAGACAGTATTCCAATTGGCAGGGCTGTGTGATGAATGAACAATTTGAGATGTTATACGAGTTTCATGATGTAATAGAACTAATGAAACAGCTTTTAAATATTATGCAGAAGAAGGAAAGCTAGAACGAAAGTGTTCTGGCTTTTTTTATTTAAAAAATCTTTGCCTAATGTACATGTTTTTTCATTCAAGTTTATAGAAGAACAAGAGAAGCAGGAAGCAAATAAGAAAGATAAAAGACAGTGTGATCATTGATAAGATTATCTTAAATTGTAGGATTGTTTATGGTATCAAGAAAAGAATATTAGATAGTATTTTTTTCATAGTAAAAGAAGATGAAATAGTCTATAATATAAAAAGAGATGAGGTGATATATATGTATTATTTGGATACAAATATTCCTTTGAAACAATTTAAAATGGATATCGCAAGTGAGCCATATGTGGATAAAAGTTTGCTGATTGATAAATTAAATTCATTTATAAGAACAAGGAATCGTTTTATCTGCATCACACGACCTAGAAGATTTGGTAAAACCATGAATGCAACAATGCTAGGCGCATATTATACGCAAGGATATGATGCACATGATTTGTTCAAAAATTTAAAAATAGCACAAACAACATCTTATGAGAAACATATCAATAAACACCATGTGTTTTATATTGATTTTAGCAGAATGCCAGATTATTGTGATTCATATCGTACTTATATTGACAGTATTATGAAAACAATAAAAGAGGATTTGATGAACATATATCCAAAACTTTCAGAAAAAAGCTATGATTATTTATATCAAATGTTTTTAGACTCAAGTGATTCTTTTATTTTTATTATGGATGAGTGGGACAGTATCTTTTATAAAGATTTTATGCAAGAAAAGGATAAAAAAGCTTATCTAGAATTTTTAAAAGGATTATTAAAAGATCAACCTTACGTAGAATTGGCATATATGACAGGAGTATTACCAATCGCAAAATACTCTGGCGGATCTGAGTTGAATATGTTTAAAGAATATAATTTTATGAATGATAGGACTTATGAAGATTATTTTGGATTTAATGAAGAGGAAATTATTGAATTAACTAAGAAATACACGAAGCCATCATTTGAAACATTAAGAAAATGGTATGATGGATATTACAAATCAGATGGTTCAAGTTTATTTAATCCACGATCTGTTTCATCAGCATTAATAGATGGCGTTTGTCTTAACTATTGGACCGAAACAGGGCCAATGAATGAAATAGCTGAATATATAGAACATAATGTAGATGCAGTAAGAGAAGACATTGTGAAAATGGTGGCAGGTATTCCTATAGAAGTAGAATTGGAAGGATATGGTGCAGAACAGTTACGCTTAGACAGTCGGGATGAGATATTATCCGCCATGGTGGTCTTTGGGTTCTTGTCCTATCATGATGGTTTCTTGAGAATACCAAATCATGAATTAATGGAAAAGTTTCAAACAGTATTGAAAAGAAGTAGTATGGGAGGCGTCGCAGATATCGTCAATAATTCAAAAAATGTATTAGATGCGACAATCGAATTGGATGCCAAAAGAGTAGCGCAATATATAGAAGAAGCGCATGATCGAGAAATACCATTCTTACAATATAATAATGAAAACAGTCTATCATGTGTAATCACTTTATGTTATCTTTATGCGAGAAATTATTATGAAGTCACAAGGGAAGATAAGTCAGGTAAAGGTTTTGTAGATTATTTGTTTACACCAAAGAAAAAAGGATATCCAGCAATCATATTAGAACTTAAGTATAATAAGACAGCCCAAGAAGCAATCGATCAGATTAAAAGGAAAAACTATGTAGATCGAGTAAGAAATTTTAAAGAGATACTGTATGTTGGTATTAATTATTCAATAGATGCAGATGAGCATAAACATCATGATTGTATTATTGAAAAATATAAATAAAAAGAGAAAGCATTATCTGATAATAATACTAGAATTGATCGATTTGGGAATTGTTGATACCGGATGCTGTTGATCCGACAACAAAATCAATTACAGTAACATTCCCTGATTTATCTCCGGTAGCGGTTGTTTATGTACCAAAAGATAAGGTGGCATCTATTGATCATGTGAAGAATTATGGCAATGGCACAAAGCCATCAGGAGTGATCAAAGATACCGCAAATGATATGGAAAGCAGTATGCATCCATTGTTCTTTATTGCTGGAGGTATCGTATTATTGGCTGCGGCTATATTTGTGTTGAAAAAGAAATCAAGTGTAAGATAAATAAGCATGAAGGCTCTGTGTGTTGACACAGGGCTTTTCTTTATGAAAAAAACAGATACCCTTTGTGGATATCTGTTCGATTAACGAGATAAAATATGATGATTTTTCTTCATTTCATACATGCATTCATCTGCACGATTGATAAAATTGTCAATACTATCATTTTCCTGTAAAGTAGAAATACCATAGCTGATTGCTAAATGATAATCAGGATGTTCTTCAAATCTGATATCAGAAAGACTACACATTAACTGTTCACATATCTGTTCACTTTCCTGTTCACTGCGATTTTCAAAGATGATCATAAATTCATCACCGCCAATTCTTGCACAGAAAGTATCATGATTCATTAACTGTTTTAACTGTTGTGCAAACGCAAGGATGACTTTATCTCCAAATAAATGTCCAAAGGTATCATTTACATTCTTAAAAAGATCGATATCCATTAGTGCTAAGGATAAAGGATAGTGTGATTCCTGTGCTTTTTGGATAAATACCGGCAGACGTTCATTCAGATATTGTTTATTATATAAAAGGGTAAAGGTATCTTTCATGACCAAATCATTAAAGGCAGATACAACGGAACAGATATCATTGGTATCTGAGGTAATGTCTGTATTTAACATAAAGCTGTCACTGACATCCTGTATCAGTTCTAAGGCATAAGGCTTCCCCTTGATATTGATGGGCAGGGAATCAATCAGATAAATGATGTTTTCCTGATATCCCAGTTTCACAATACGTTTACCATTGAGTAGTGCACGACAAGAAGTACAGTTTGTACAAGGATCCTCCTGTTCCCAGATACTGAAGCATTTTTTATCTAAAGGGATTAGTTCATGATTATGGTAATCGTATACATCATGTGTTTGTAAATCAACAATTCTATAAAACTGATGAAGTGTACTTGGTATCATATTTTTTATTTCATCATCAATGGAATGAATGGGATACATAATCACCAGCTCCTTTCTATATATCATGTTTATGTCATATCGTTCTCTTTAATTGTATCGTAATTTCATGAAAATGTATATGATAAAATGTAGGAATTCTATATTTTAAATAAGAATATAAGGTGCATTCTATAGAAAAGTATGGTATAGTAAAACCAGTTTCCATTTGAGGTGATAAAAATGAAAAAAAGTATACCGTTTCTGGCAATACCATATCTGATTTATGTATTTGTTGTGTATTATATTATGCTTCCAGCATTAAACTGGCATGCGCCAGAGTTTTGGGAGTTTTTGGTGATAACTGTAGGACCGATTTTAATCCTTTGTATCGTTTATGCATTTTCCAGCAAGACGAAAGTACAGTTGTTTAAAGGCTGGCAGAGGTTTTCAAAGAATCCGAATGTATATGATCAAGGTGTTTATACAACGAAACAGAAAAAGTGGTCAAAAATATGTAAAGGATGTATCCTTCTGCTTGTGATTATGATCGTTTTCCCAAGTGTGACAGGTTTTGTGACTAGTCGTGTGTTCCACGCAAAAGCATATGCACAGCGTATTAAGGTACAGGATGTTTCATTCACAGAAATTCCTGAAGTTGATTTTACCAAAACACCGATCATTGATCGTGACAGCAGTCTTCGTTTAGGTGATAAAGTCATGGGAAATGCTACAGAGTGGGTTTCACAGTTTGATGTGAGTGAAGAATATACACAGATATCTTATAAAGACAGTGTATATCGTGTCACACCATTGACGTATAATGGTGTCATCAAATATATAAAGAATATGAAGGAAGGAATTCCTGCATATATTACCGTTGATAGTACAACTGGTAAAACAGAACTAGTGAAATTAAAAGACTTAGGTTTAGATGGTATGAAGTATGTGCCTAGTGCGTATTTGAATAAAAATCTGATGCGTCATTTGCGTTTCTCTTATCCATTTGAAATCTTTGGCTCTCCAAGCTTTGAGATTGATGAAAAAGGGCATCCATGGTATATTTGTACAACCTATACGTATGCAGGTGTAGGCACAAAGAAAAAGGTGACAGGCGCTGTATTCCTTGATCCAATCAGTGGAGATACGACGAAATATGCAGTAAAGGATATTCCTTCCTGGGCAGATCGTATTTATCCAGAGAGTTTATTGATTGAAGAGCTGGATGATAATGGTTCTTTGACTGGTGGATATTGGAATAGTAAGTTTGGACAAAATGGTGTAACTGTCACAAGTCAGGGATATAACTATTTGGAAAAGAATGGAGATATCTGGCTATACAGTGGTATTACAAGTGCCAATGCGGATGAGTCGAATTTAGGCTTTGTGTTAGTGAATATGCGAACACATGAAGCAATGAAGATTGCGACAGCAGGTGCCAATGAAATAAGTGCCATGAAGAGTGCACAATCAGAAGTAAAGAATTATGGATATGAAGCCACGTTCCCATTATTGATCAATGTCAAAGGCAATCCAATTTATATGATGGCATTAAAGGATAATGGTCTGATTAAGATGTATGCGATGGTATCTGCCATTGATTATCAAAAGGTCACAACGGTTTCCAGTGATGAGTCTTTAAATGATCTGTTGAAGAAAACTTTAAGTATGCTGGGAAATAGTGGTGATATTAGTGATGAATCTTTAAAGGATGCCACAATAAATGTTAAGAATGTACAAACAGTGAATGTGGATGGTAATACGATTTATTATATCCAAAGTGATACAGATGAAGTATTTAAAATTACCTTTAGCACAAAATATGAAAATCAGCTGGTATTCTTAAAACCAAAGGATAAGCTGACCATCCGTTATGTGGATAGTGAAGGTATAAAAAATATCAAAGATATCAAGTAAAAAAAAGCCCAAATCGGGCTTTTTTTTAGCTATTTTATAGCCTTTTGCTGGATGGCATCAAAGGCTGCCAGCTGTTCATCTACTGTTTTACCTGCAAGTAAGTCATCACATAAAGTATCAAGATTGGCCCATTGTTCAAATTTCAGGTTGTAATCCTGTATCAGCATGGTATTGCCATGGGTAATGATTTCCTGTAAGTCATTTAAACGTTCATCTAATGGAATATTCGCATTGGTATAAGCAGGAAACTTTCCAAAGGTTTCCATGGTTTTTTTCTGAACATTCTTATCAGAAAAATAATCCACAAATTTCTTACATTCTTCAATATGTTTGCTTTTTGAGAAAACTGACATTCTGCGATCAGAAGCAATTAAAGCGATATTGCCATCCTTCATAGGCAGACCAGTTAATGCGAAATTAAAGTCTAATTGATCTGTATTCAGATAAGAAGAATAGGTGAAGGCAAAGCATCCAGCATCCTTTGTGTAGATATCTGAAAGCTCGCTTGGATCATATTTTAATGCTTCTTCTGGATCTAAATAGCCTTTATCTATTAATGTCTGAAGCATTTCAAAGCCGGGTCTTGTGAAATCAGAAATCGGTATTTCACCATTATTCAGTTTCTTTATGTATTCCTCACTTTGTTCACTTAAATATATCTGTGAAAGTCCGCCAGCATAGATGATCAGCTTCATGAACTTCCTTGTACCAACAATTGGGCGGTATCCTTTTTGTTTTAATACTTCACAACAGTGTAAAAATTCATCCCAGTTGGTTGGCTTTGATAAGCCGCAATCATTTAACATATCCATGTTTATTACCATACAATAGCTTACTAGAGCAGCTGGCACAGAATACACTTTTCCATTTACAGTAGAATCTTTCTTGGCGATATCAACCATTTGATTCGCAAATGGCATATCACTTAGATCCACCAGTTTTCCTTCATCCACAAAATCAAAGATATTTTTTACATCCATACAGGCTACATCTGTGGCTTCATCATTTTTCAGACGTTCTTCTATGACATCCACCAGTTTTTTATCTGTATTCTGATTTTGTTGATAACCTTCATAAGCAACATCAATATCAGGATATTTTTTATGGAAATCGGTCATGATTTCATTCATATATTTTAGTACATTTTTGTTAAGACTGCCTGTCAAGAAATTAATTGTGACAGTATTATTGGCTTTTTCTTTTTGAATGATTGTAGGCTTATTAGAAGTACATCCGGCGATTAGAAGAAAACATAGCAGGATCGTACAGACTCTTTTCATTTTCATGATTTTCTCCCTTCCTCATTAGAAGTGTCCTTTGTTTGATTCCATAATGAGATAATGGTTTTAGATATTCCATCTAAACTGATAGGTTTTGCGATATGTGCATTCATGCCTTTATTTAAGCATGTCTGTATATCATCCGCATAGGTATTGGCACTCATCGCAATGATTGGTACACAAATGGCATCCTCACGTTTGGATTGACGAATCATGGACGTTGCTTCATATCCATTCATCACAGGCATCTGAATATCCATTAAAATTACATCATAAGTGAATGGTGGCTGGCTGTTAAATATATCTACAGCCTCTTGTCCATTATGGGCAACATCAACACGTACTTGTTTCATTTCCAACAATTCTTTGGCAATTTCAAGATTCAATTCATTATCTTCCACAAGCAAAATATGTTTATCTTTTAACAGTGCATCATCATAATCCTTCTTCATATCCTGTGCTTTATTCGCAATCAAGGCATAATATAAGCGAGATTTAAATAAAGGCTTTTCAATAAAATCATTGACACCGACAGCATATGCTTTTTCTTCTATTTCGCTATAATCATAAGCCGTGATAAATACAATCGGAATCTTAGAGCCGATACGTTCACGTATCAATTGGGCAAGCTGTACACCGTCGATATCCGGCAGTTTCCAGTCAATGATGATGATATCATAAGGATGTTCACTGTGATGTGCATCTTCAATCTGATGGAAGGCTTCAATACCTAACAGGGAGGTATCTACTTCTATGCCAAATTCATTTAAAATGACACTGACATCATTTAGTATGAATGGATCATCATCTACCAGGAACACACGCATGCCAGCCAGCTGGTCTTTTTCTTTATAGAAATCATTTTCTGATTCTTTAAACGCAAGCTGTACACAAATGGTTGTGCCTTGCTGCAGCTCACTTTTAATGTCTATCACACCACCCATAATAGAAACGATATTTTTAACGATGGATAAGCCCAGTCCGGTTCCACTTTCTTTTCCATAGAACTGGTTTTTCTCCTGTTCAAATGGTTGACCGATACGGTTTAAAAATTCTTTACTCATACCGATGCCATCATCTATGATTTGAAATTCGTATTGTAATAGATGCTCATTGGTATGTTGCTTTTCTGTGATAATTAAATCAATATGTCCTTGCTCTGGAGTATATTTTACAGCATTATTCAACAAATTGATCAATATTTGTTTCAGCTTTAACATATCTCCATATAAGGCATCATGAATAACATTTTGTGATGATATATGAAAGCTTTGATGCTTATTTTCAGCCTGTAAGCTGATGATATTGTATACTTCACTGATACAATCGGATAATATGAATTTTTCTTCATACAGAGCCATTTTTCCACTTTCGATTTTTGACAGATCCAGTATATCATTGATCAAACCTAATAAATGAGTGGAGGACTGTGTGATTTTTCTTAGATAATCTTTTAGTTTATCCGGGTGATCAAGATTATGCAAAGCAAGTTCACTCATTCCCATGATCGCATTCATCGGTGTACGGATTTCATGACTCATTTTTGATAAGAAATCAGACTTCGCCTGATTTGCCTGTTTGGCATCCAATGCTGCCATCTTCAAAGATTCCTGCACCATGATATCATGACTGATATCTGCGATGAAGAAAATATATTTATCCTTTCCAACAATACTGATGTTTTTCACAATCAATCTAAGATATTGCTTTTCATGTGTCATCGGGTTGATACGATTTGTTTCATAGCTACAAGTTTCAATAATCTCTTTGCGTTTGATACGTTTGGATAAATCAGGAGAAAAACTGTCTAACAGTTCATGGAAAACCATCGGCTGCTTCATTAGAATATCTTGTTCAAGGCCTAATAATACAGCATGATTGTAGAAGGATTTTTCCAGTGTTCCCTCTGTTTTATCATATAGACAGATAAATTGATCACTGGCTTCCGCAATTGCGGTATAAATCGCATTCTCTAGTTGAGATTTTTCATAACGTTTCTTTTCTTTTTTGATATTATGATAAATTTCATGTCCAATTAAGAACAATACAATCATCAAGCTAACAATCATCCAGATAAAGACATAGACAAGCATCTTTAATACAAGGCCAGATTCCTGTTGAATAACATCGACTGGTATGATACCACACAGATACCATTGTGCATTGGCTTCTACAGCACGTAAAGATAAGTAAACCTCTTCTCCCTGTACATTGCCTTTGATAATAATAGATTCATCATTGTTTATGTTTTCATAAATCTTTTTCTGGGTATCTTCATCAAAACCTACTTCAGATAACAGTTCATTGGCATCCTGCATATAATTCCAGATGACATTTGGCGTTTTAGAAGTCAATACGATTTTCTTAGAGCTTGCGTCGATAAGTGCCGCAAAGCCATATTTATTATAGAAGGTCAAATCATTGCCCTGTGAATAATGAGAGAACGGGATTTCTACATACAGCATTGCCTGATCATCACAAGGCATTTGATATACCATTTCCCATACGCCATAAGGTCCGTTGATAGCAGGAGAAATAGCCTGTTCATCAGTTTTAAAATCATGATAAGGAAGTTGTTCATAAGTAATGGATTTACCATTTGCGTCAACACCTACTCCATCTTTTAAATATATCGCATTTAAATAATCATGGTGTTCTACAATCGTGTTTAATTCATGCACGATCTCCGCATGGTTTAAATTCTTAAATTTTGTACTGTTTTGCTTGATAAAATCTTCATCTTTTTCATGATAAGTGGCAATTTTATCTGACATGTTGTCTAATAGATTCTGAGTAAGATCAATGGCGTTATTATCCATTTTATCCTTGATATTGATAATGGTAAATCCCATGAGTATAATCACTATGGTAAAGGAAATTATCGCAATGAAAACGATACGTCTATTTTTCTTCATGCGTCATACCTGCCTTTGCATAATACTTTTGATAAATATCATAGGCGATATTGTTGAAATATTTCAGTAACAAAGGGTTAAACATACCACATTCTCCCTCATTGATCAGCTTCATTGTTTCCTCAAAACAATAAGCCGGTTTATATACACGCTTAGAGATCAGCGCATCAAATACATCCGCAATGGAAACAATCTGTGCCCATAAAGATATCTCATCACCCTTTAAGCCATCCGGATATCCTTTTCCATCATAGCGTTCATGATGATGTCGGCAGATGTCGTAACAATACTCATATAGATCACTGTTTCTTAACTGATTTATACTTTTCAACAATTCACATCCCTGAATGGTATGCTGCTTCATAATTTCAAATTCTTCCTGTGTCAATTTGCCAGGTTTATTCAATATATAGTCAGGTGTGGAAATCTTTCCAACATCATGCATAACCGATGCATCTCCAATCAATTCGATTTGCTGGCTGGAAAAATGATATTCATTATTTTTTACGAGTTCTTCCAGTAAAGCACAGGTGATATCACGGATACGATATACATGATCTCCAGATTCACAATCACGAAATTCAATTGCTGTGGATAACGTGTTGATAATGGATCTGGTTGCTTCATATAATTCACGCTCTTGTCGCTGGATACGATGAATCTGCTGGTTCACAATCTTCTGTAGAGAATAACGATGGCGATATAATTCAATGATGTTTTCAATTCTTCGTTTAATAAATAAAATCGCAAAAGGTTTTGTGATAACATCCACAGCACCTAAGTCAAATCCCTTTTGAAGAAAAGTAGGATCACTTTCAGAGGTAATCAAAAAAACAGGAATAGTATCCATCAGCTTTAAACGATTTAATTCATGCATTACTTCAAAACCATCCATTTTTGGCATGATGATATCTAAAAGAACCGCTAATAAACGATCTTTATAATGTTTAATAATTTCTAATGCTTCTAATCCATTCTCTGCTTCCATGATTTCATATTTCTCTTCAAAGGCCATACGCAGTATGTCACGATTGATAGCAATATCATCAACAATTAAAATTATATTCTTCTTCATGGTGCTATTCACTGAATATTTCTTTTAATCCCTGCGTAATGTTTGTATATTCTTTCAGGCACTGTTGATAATATTGTTCACTTGTTTGAAGATTATTGCTGCGTAAATCGCATAACCATGTATTCGTGATATGATAAAGCTGCATCATACTTAAATTACCAGATAACCCCTTTAACGTATGTATATCTTTCATTAATTCTTCCTGATCATGATTAGTGTAATGCTGTTGTAACTGTATAAATGTTTGATCATTCAAAAAAGCTTTTAAGAAACGATTTGCCATGGACGCATTATTCGCAAAGCGCCCCATTAATTCTTCATATTCAATTCCAATTTCATTAAATTCAGGTTTCATAAATCCTCCATTCTCCCGTTTGATACAGGTAGTTGCTTATACGTACACATAAACGTTATAAAAATCATAATAGTGAATGTGGAGGTAGATACTACATGAAAAAATACCAGTTGGTATTTTCGAAGTGACATAAAGAATAAATATATCTTATGATCAGTCATTCGTCATATAAACAAACATATATATGAGAAAGTCACAATAAGATAACACTTCTTGTATTAATTATAAACGAATCAAAACGAAAAATGTAAAAAACCGCCAAAAATCAGGATTTTTTAAATATTTATTATCGATACCTTGTGAAATGTATTGAAAACAAGGGATCTAAATGAAAGAATTTACCTGCATGGACTAAAATTATTACAAAATTCAAAGTTCCTAACACTTAGGAAAAAAACAGTAAAAACTTACACTCTCTTAGGAAAAAGATTTCTGTGTTTCTCTGACGATTAGGTGTAAGATAGTATCGAGGAGGAATCACATATGGAAGAAAAACAACTATATCGTATTGAAAGAGATTCATTGGGAGAAGTTGAAGTACCGATTGATGCCTTATATGGTGTGCAGACAGTACGTGCAACAAGAAACTTTCCAATTACATATCAAAAAACACATCCTATGATGGTAAAATCATTGGGTATGGTAAAAAAAGCATGTGCGCTTGCCAACAATGAGTGTGGACATCTGGATGATGAAAAATGTAAATATATCGTACAGGCCTGTGATGAGGTAATTGAGGGGAAACTGAATCAATGGTTTGTGACAGATGTTATCCAAGGTGGTGCAGGAACAAGTACCAATATGAATGCCAATGAGGTAATCGCAAATCGTGCAGCGCAGCTTGCGGGCAAACCACTTGGCACATATGACTATATCCATCCAAATGACAATGTAAACTTTGGACAATCCACAAATGACGTATTTCCAACTGCCGGTAAATTAACATGTTTATTTCTGGTAGATGGTCTGATTGAAGAAATTACTTTATTAGAAGAGTCTTTACTAGATAAAAGCTTGGAATTCAATGATGTTATCAAACTTGGAAGAACTCACTTACAAGATGCCGTACCTATCCGTATGGGACAGGAATTCCATGCATTTGCGACTGCATTAGTCCGTGATATCAGAAGAATCCGTACAGCATTTATGAACTTAAAGAGTATTAATATCGGTGCGACTGCAGTAGGTACAGGTATTAATACGGATGAACGTTACAAGAAAATTGCCGTACGTTATCTATCAGAAATCTCACAGATTGAATTGACTAGTGCTAAAGATTTGATCGATGGAACAAGAAATGTCGATCCATTCGTATTTGCTCATGGAGCATTAAAAACATTCTGTGTCAACTTGTCTAAAATGTGTAATGACCTTCGTTTAATGGCATCAGGACCAAAGACAGGACTTTCAGAAATCATGCTTCCACCACGTCAGCCGGGCAGTTCTATCATGCCAGGTAAAGTCAACCCGGTTATTCCTGAAGTATGTAACCAGGTATGTTTCCAGGTATTTGGAAACGACATTACCATCACCAAAGCCGCAGAAGCAGGACAGATGGAATTAAACGTATTTGAGCCAGTATTATTCTTTAACCTGTTCCAGTCTATCGATTTATTAACACATGCATGTTATACCTTAAGAGATAACTGTATTGTAGGAATCGTGGCAAATAAAGAACACTGCCGTGAAGTCATGGAAAACTCTTTAGGAACAGCAACAGCACTTGCGCCACATATCGGTTATGCAAATGCCAGCAAGATTGCAAAACAGGCATTAAAAGAAAATCGTAAATTAAAAGAATTGATTTTGGAACATAACTTAATGACAAAAGAAAAACTGGAAGAAGTATTGGATATCAATGAAATGACCAAAGCAGGTATTCCAGGTATGCATAAGAAAAGTGCTAAGAAATAACACTTGAAGAATCACAGAAATGTGGTTCTTTTTTCTGTTGGAGAATGACTGTGTTATAATATATAAAGTGATGCATAATATATATGAACAACAAGGATGTGAAACTTATGAGAATTATGTGTTTTGGGGATTCCAATACATGGGGATATCGCCCGGATAACGGCTTGCGTTATGATTCTGATGAACGATTTACTGGTATCTTAAAACAAAAACTACCAGATGATGAAATTATAGAAGAGGGTTTAAATGGCCGTACCTTTGTATTGCATGATCCTTATTGTGATTATGCAAGTGGAGAGGCAGCATTGCCATATTTATTGAAATCACATATGCCTTTGGATTTGATTGTGATCATGCTTGGTACCAATGATTTAAAACATCAGTTCCAATTATCAGCAGAAGCAATTTCTAGAGGTGCGAAAGTTCTGATTCGTATGATTAAAAATCCATATCTGAATGAGAAATATCCAGTACCTAAAATCTTGCTGGTATCACCCATTCATTTACATGAAGAAATCGGAGAGTTAGAAGGTTCATGGTTTGATTATGGAAAAGAAGAATATGAAAAAAGTACGCAGCTTGCGAAGTATTTGAAGGATATCGCAGATGCATATGATTGTGATTTTATGGATGCTTCAAAGTTTGCGAAAGCAAGTTCTATAGATGGTATGCATATGGAAAAAGAAGATCATGCAAAGCTAGCACAGGCAATTGTGGATAAGATAAATGAAATACGGGATCGATAAGATCTCTTTTTTTGTATAAAATGATTGATTTTCACCTCATACTGACATAAAACTTAAGTATGAGGTGAAAATAAGATTTACAAGTATAAAACTTTTTCAAATTTACTATTTCAAATGAATATGTTATGATATTTTTAATAAAGGTGGGAGTACTTATGAATTTTGCAATTGTGGATGATGAAGAAAAAATACGTAATTGGATTAGTATCACCTTGAAAAAGCATTTCCCTCATGATCATTTTATAATGTTTTCCACAGGAAAAGCTTTTTTGGAAAAACAAGAAGAATTTGAAGGTGTATTCCTTGATATGGACCTTATAGATGAAAAAGGTTATGAAATAGCAAAGAACATCACGTCAAAAAATTGTTATGTCTGCTATGTAACCTCTCATGAAGAAACAGCTATGTTAGGATATTGTCCTATGGCGATTGGTTTTGTCTTAAAAAATCAAGAATTAGAAGAACACCTTGTGGAATATATGTATCAAATCAAGCAGCATCACATTAGTTTACACTTACATACAGAAGACGGATATATGGATATTTTGTTGTCACATATCCTTTATGGAGAAGTTAACAACAAAACGTTTCTCATTCATTTAAGAAATAAAAGAACCATGCGGATTATGAATATGACACTATCTAAATTTATTTCTCTAAGTGATCAATTTATCAAAATCAATCAATCCCAAGCCATACATAAAGCATATGTAAAAGAAGTGAATAATTCCACCGTTCGATTAGAATGTATAGAGGAAACCTTATTTATTTCAAGAAATGAAAAGAATAATTTTCTTAAGGAGATATATCGATGAATCGATCTGTATTTATGATTATCATACTATTTATTGATATGGTGGTCATTGGACATGCAATCTCTTCTTATTATGAAACAAGACGTAAAATACCAGATACGCAACTGGGATATTGTCTGATTGCAAGCTTTGCCTTTGTGATATTAAGAAAATATATATGGTTTGACACAACTCTTTTCATTGGATTATTATATTTGATACTATTCTTGTTTTTCTATAGAATATCATGGAAAGAAGCCTTATATTATACCTTAATACTATCTGTTTCAAGGAATCTTGTATACCTTTGTATTACCTGTATTCCAGTATCCATATATTTTCAGATTCTAATAATAGAAGGTATTTATCTGTTACTTATTTTATGGGAGATTTCATATCTTACGACATTACACATTTCAAAAATCATTATCATCATATTAACGACAATATACGCACTTAGTTCCTATATGATTTTTGATTATCCATCCATTGTATTAACTGTTTTATTAAGTTGTTTATACGCGTCGATTTTGTATCTTATAAAATATCTGAACCAGTTACACCTAGATTCTTTAAAGCTTCAAACAATTGAACAAACAATTTCAATCCAGCAACAATATATGGATAAACAAAAACAGGAAATGAATAATTTCCATAAGCAGAAACATGATTTACTAGCAAGGCTGGAAATATTATATCTATTAGAAAAAAATCAGGAATATGAAGCATTACACCAACAGCTTATGGATATGAGTAATCAAATATCATCTATACGTTTAGAAGAATATACTACCATAATTGCGATTGACAGTGTACTATCTTATTATCATTATAATTATCCACAAATAGACATCACCTATGATTGTGATCATTTTTTAAAACTTTCTATTTCTGATTATGATATATCCACGCTTTGTATTAATATCTTAAAAAATGCAGTAGAGGCTTCCTTTCCAATTGATCATCCCAAAATACATCTTATGATGAAACAACGATATCAAAAATTATATATCAGTTGTGAAAATGACTATCAACCTGGTTATAAAAAACAGGGACATGATGGTTGGGGATTATCTATTATAGAAGATATCACACAGCGTAATCATGGGAAATATCAAATTCATAAAACTTCAAATCGATTCCAAATAGAATTTTTCTTCCCGATAGGCGAATAATTTACCAGTTACGCCAAATTTATGCAATCTATGAAAAAAAGATATAAATTATAGATGAAGGCAGGTGGTATATATGATGATCAAACGAAAAAATAAAAATTATTTTGATGTGGAAAAAGAAATGCAATTTCTAAATGAACAACTAAATCAAGGCTATCTTCTAACAAGTACAAGCATCCATGCATATGAATTTGAAGAAACATCTTTGAAAGGTCAGTATTATATTGCTTATATTACGGATGAGAAACAAAAACAAGAGCTGGATGAAATGGCTGATGAAATCACAGAAATAAAGAATGAAGATTTTCATAGTGTCTGTCGTATGGTGAAACAATTAAAAAATTCTTTTTATCGCACAGATCAGCTAAAAGGGAAATGGTGTTACTATTTTATTCCCTATAACTTTGATTATTGTATTGAAAGTGATATCAAAAGAAAACATGAGATGTATAAGCAGTTGTTTAAACTGAGATTGTATATTTTGATTTTGTTTTTCATTACTGTTTTATTTTCAATATATTGTTCAGTGACGAAAAATATACCATTACTTGCAGGGCTTTATACACCATGGAATGAGATAGAAAATACATTTGCGCAAGGTGATTATTTTTGGACATATATCAGTGTAACTGTAAATATTGTCACGTGTATCTTACCTTTATATATTCCATTTCTATGTTATCAATGCATGCGTCTTTTTAAATTAATGAGATATTAGATCCAAAGAAAAATTACACATTTATATAAGAAGAAAAGGTCCTTTAGTATAGGATCTTTTTCAATGTTTCATTGTAGTTTTAAATATCACAAAATTTTACAATTTCTATGTGGTGGATATGTGATATGATAAGAAAGGTAAAAATATAAGAAAGAAGGATGACTATGGATAAAAAAGAATTGGCAGTAAACAAATATAAAAGTGGTTATAATTGTGCGCAGGCAATTGCTTGTGCGTATGCGGAAGAATTAAATATGAGTGAGGAACAGGCATTTCGTTTGATGGAAGGCTTCGGTAAAGGCATGAGTTTTTATGGTCATACATGTGGTGCTTGTAGTGCAATGGTACTTGTATCAAGCTATTTGTGTACACCAGATATGAAAACAATCAATGCGGTAAAAAATGATACGTATCCGGTGATTAAACCAATGATTGAAGCGTTTAAAGAAGAAAACGGATATATTGACTGTTTTGATATTTTAAAACATGGAGAACCAGGTACAGAAGATGGAAAACGTTTATGTTGTATCCATTGTGTGGAACATGCTGTGGATAATATTGAATCATTGAGGATGAAAGGAAAATAGGGATGAATCACAAAATACAGGCAATAACAAATTTTGAAAAGGGGTATAATTGTGCGCAGGCAGTTGCTTGTGCATATGCGGATGATTTAGGCATTGATGAAGAATTGTTATTTCGTTTAACGGAAGGCTTTGGTGGAGGTTTTGCACATATGGGGTATATGTGTGGAACATTAAGTGGATTAACGATAGTGGAAAGTTATCGAAAATGCAGAGATATGAAGCATATGCCAAATGGCAAGCTAGAAACATATGCTCATATTCAGCCGATTATTCAGGCATTTCAAAAGGAAATTAAAGCTGTGAATTGTAAAGATATTTTAGAGAAGGGTGATCAAACGTTGATCAATGGCAAGAAAAAATGTTGTCGCTCATGTGTTATGATGGCATGTGATCTGCTGGATCATCCATGGATAGAAAATTAATATCCTTTACAAGGATTCTCAACGGATTTGAAATTGTAATTTGAGAAGAAATGTCGTATACTTAACGTATTATTGGAGGTAACGATATGAAGAAATATTTGTGTATCGCAATGTGTGTGTTGACACTGCTTATGACAGGGTGTTCACCAAAGGAAAGATTAATTGATATAAATCTGCAACAGATGCAGGAAAAAATGAAAAATAAAGAAACATTTGTATTAGTATTTACGCAGCCAGAATGTGGATATTGTAAAGCATTTAAAACGATGTTAGATACATATCTTCCAGATCATGATGTGACAATATATGATTTATCTATTGATAAAGAAATCTTGACGGATGAAGAATTAAAAAAACTACTAGCAGATATTCGGGTTTATTTCCCAGATATGACAGCGACACCAGATCTATATTATGTAAAAGATGGAAAAATTGTAGATCATTTCGATATTGATAAGAACGATTTATCTAAGGAAGAAGATTTTAATGCCTGGGTAGATAAATATGAATTAAATAAAGATATTGATTATTCAAAAGAAACAAAATAAATAAGAAATGCACAGTCTGAATGGGCTGTGCATTTGTTTAACGATGCGTTGTACTTGCTCGTTTGATTAGGGTACATGGTAATACGATTTTCACAGGAAGGCGTTTTAATTTACCAGCTTGATGATGTAAATATTCTCCTGCATATTCTCCCATGGTTTCACTTGGCGCATGAACACTGGTAAGTGGAGGATTGCTGTAGGCAGAAGCACTAATATCGTTAAATCCGGTAACACTCATATCCTGGGGAACTTTGATGCTATGTTCTTCTAATGAGCGAAGAACACCCAATGCGATTGGATCACTTGCACATACAATTGCTGTGATATCATCTAAATGCTCGCATAATTGATTAGCCATTTGATAACCGCTTTCGATAGAAAACTGTTCTTCGAGGATGGTTGTTTTGAAATGAAAGCTTTCTGCATATTGTAGGAAGGCTTTTTTTCTTGGATCTTCAAATAGACTGCCATCCTGTGTATATTCCTTGCCACTAAGATAGGCGATATGCTGATGTTTTAAATCATGAAGATGGGATAAGACATCATAAATCGCTGTGGAAAAATCTAAGACAATACAATTTTCTTTTAGTGGCTGTACTTCCATATCCACAAAGATGATATTTTCTTGATAATGAGATAGCTTTTTGATTTGTGCTGTGGAAAACTTTCCAATACATACGATACCATCCACATCCTTCAGGTTTTCTTCAATATTCAAATCATCCTTAAAGATTCGTTTTAATGCGATGCCATGACGACTGCAATACTGTTCCACACCCATACGAATGGTAAAATAATAACTATCTTCTAATTCTTGTTTTAATGAATACCATTGTACAATGGCAAAGGTCAATGCTTTCTCCGTTCGTTTGCTTTTGCCTTTTTTTACATAATGAAGTTCACTGGCAATCTGAAAGACGCGATTACGTGTTGATTCTGGAACGTTTAATGTATCATCTTCATTCAATATTCTGGAAACCGTAGCACTGGACACATTTGCTTTTTGTGCAATATCTTTGATTGTTGCCATTTACTTCACCCCTGTCTATTCTTTTGTGAAACGATATGTCGTTGTTTGTGTATAAGGATGTTGTGGATCATAGATTTGATGAGGATGACATCCTTCAATGTTGATACCATTAGGAATATCCTGCGTTTCTAAAGCGATGCTGCATAAAGCATGCCCCTTCATCCCACTCTCAAATATTTGATTTTCATCAAACCAGTTGGCAGTATATACAACTACGCTGCTTTGATCTGTTAGGATATCTAAACGATGCGCGATGTGAGGATCTTTTAAGATGATATGACCTTCATCAAGCAAGAAGGGAGTATCATAATATTTTGTGTTTTCAAATTCAGGATCATTTATGATTAGATTCTGTTCGATTTCTGAAAGCGAAGAAAAATCAAATGCACTGCCCTTGATGATTGGCTCAATACAACTAGGGTGGCATTCCTTTTCAATACGGCATTTTTTTGTGGAAGGTAATTTCAATAGATGATGGGTAATATCTTCCTTCATCCCACCTAAATTAAAATATAGATGATTGGTCATATTTAGTAAAGATACATCTGGTGGAGTACAGTGATATTTGATAGTAAAATCATGATCGTTTAATATATAATCAATATCATATATATAGGTGCCAAAAGGATAACCATCCTCTTCATGACTGGTTTCTAAATGAAGATGTAAGCTGGTATCATTAAGCTGTATAATATCAAATAATTTTTTACTGACTCCACTTTCACCACCATGTAAATGATGGACACCATTATTGATACTTAACTGATGTGTTACACCATTGATTTCATATTTTCCATAAGCGATTCTTCCTGCCACAGGACCAACCAGAGCATTTAAATATGGCCCGCCCTGATCGATATAGTCCTGTTTGTTTAGGAAAGAGGCAACCATATTGGTATGATCTTCCTTAAAATAAATGCCAGAGATGGTTCCTCCAAAGTTTAATACATGGATTTTTAGTACCTTATTTTCAATTGTATATTCATAAACCGGTGCTTCGTGATAACTTGCGACTTGTTTCATTATGCTTCCTCAATTGTATGCATAAATCTTTCAAATGCCTGTTGTCCCTGTTCATCCTGTTTAAAGACGCCGGCATCTTCTAATACCTGTTCAAAGATATGACCAACTTCATTCTGAATGATTGTATGAAGTTCTTCCTTTGGCGTATCTTGATAGGTGGCTGAAAGGTGATTGTACCAGTCTTGATGAATTTGTAAAGCTTCTGGTAATGCTTTCTGATTTTGTAGACATTCTTCAATCTGTGCAAGTTCACCTTTTAATCTTGCAGGTAATACCGCAAGTCCCATAACTTCAATCAGACCAATGTTTTCTTTTTTGATATGGTGAAGATTAGCGTGAGGATGGAAGATACCCATTGGATATTCTTCTGTTGTACGATTGTTTCTTAATGTCAGATCCAGTTCATAGAATTCACCTTTTTTACGGGCAATTGGTGTAATGGTATTGTGTGGTGTATCTTCACTATGAGATAAGATACCTACACACTCATCACTATAGTTTTTCCAGTTAGATAATACATCCGTTGCACAATGTATTAATGGTTCTATTTCCCTGCTGCGTAAACGAAGAACACTTAATGGCCACATGACACGACCATAGCTGACACCTGGATATTTTTCACTTTTGATTTCTTCCAGCATTGAAGCACGCTCCATCGCAAAGGTATAATTACCACCCTGGAAATGATCATGTGTTAAAATACTGCCGCCAACAATTGGAAGATCGGCATTAGAACCGATAAAGTAATGTGGGAATTGTCTTACAAAATCAAGCAGACAACGGAAAGTATTTTCATTGATCACCATAGGAATATGATCTTCATTAAATACGATACAGTGCTCATTATAGTAAGAATATGGAGAATATTGTAAGAAGTAACGTTTACCATTCAACATCACAGGAATGATACGGTGATTATTTCTGGCAGGGTGGGAAAGGGTACCTGCATAGCCTTCATTCTCTTTACATAACAAACATTTTGGATATTTGCTTGGTGGCAGCAATTTTGCTTTTGCGATATCCTTTGGATCTTTTTCTGGCTTGCTTAGATTGATTGTAATATCAATAGGGCCATATTTGGTTTCCGTGACCCAGTGAAGATCTTTTGCGATACGATCCGTACGCATATAATTGCTGGCACGAGATAAGTCATAATAATAATCTGTGGCTTTCTTTGGACTCTCTTTATAAAGTGTTCTAAATTTTGCGATAACTTCGCTTGGGCGTGGCATTAATGCATTCATGATACGTGTGTCAAATAAGTCCTTGGATACGATTGTATCCTCAATGATACCTTTTTCGATAGCATACGCAAGCATATCATCTAGAATTGGCTGTGGTGTTGTTAATTGTTCACTTTCAACATCAACATCCTCATAATCATGTAACTGTAAAATGTCTAACAGTTGATTGGTAACATAGATGACATCCTCTTCTTTTAACAGCTGGTGTGCCAGGCCGAAGTTTACTAAACGTTTAATAGCTTTGTTCATATTTTTTACCTGCTTTCTTTATAGCTTTATTTTACCATTTTTCCTGCGCCATCTCCAATAGATGCGATATAGAATTCACAAGGATATCCGACTTTTTCCAAATATTCCGCTTTGACATTGTTTTGGAAGGCATCAATGGCATCATTTTTTACAATAGCGATAGCACATCCGCCAAAACCAGCACCTGTCATACGGGCACCAATACAGCCATCCTGTTTCCATGAGGCTTCGACTAAAGTATCAAGCTCTATACCAGTTACTTCATAATCATCACGTAGGGATATATGAGAGGCATTCATTAATTTACCAAAGGTTGTGATATCATCTTTTTCAAGTGCAGTAATGGCTTCTTTTACACGCTGATTTTCACTAATAGCATGTTTAGCACGACGCATTCTAACTTCACTTTGGATTGCATCTTTTACTTTATCAAATTGTTCAACATTTAAATCGCATAGATTTTTAATATCGACTCTGCTCTGTAATTCTTTTAAAGCTGTTTCACATTCACTTCTTCTTTCGTTATATTTAGAATCCGCAAGTCCACGGCGTTTGCATGTATTCATAATTACAATGCTGGCATCGTTTAAACGAACAGGGGCATACGTATAGTTTAAAGTCGCAGTATCCAGGGCAATCGCATGATCTTTTTTCCCCATACCAATAATGAATTGATCCATAATGCCACAATTCATGCCAACAAACTTATTCTCTGCTTCCTGACCAATTTTCACAATATCGAGCATAGGAATATTCAGATGATATAGTTCATTAATAATCGTACCTGTCAAAACTTCCAAAGAAGCTGAACTGCTTAATCCAGCACCATTTGGTATGTTTCCTTCGACTAAGATATTGCATCCTTTTGTGAAGGTATGGCCTTTATCCTGGATATAAAAGATGACGCCTTTCGCATAATTTGTCCAATCATCCTGTTGATCATAATGTAAATCGTTGATATTACATACGATTTCACCTAAATCTTTAAAATTGTTGGAGAAGAAATGGACTTCTTCATCATCACGCATTGAGGCAATCGCATAAGTACCATAAGTGATGGCACATGGGAATACCATGCCGCCGTTGTAATCTGTGTGTTCGCCAATCAGATTGACACGTCCTGGAGAAAAGAAAGCTTCTCCATCCGTGTGGAATAATTCTTGAAACTGTTTTGTTAGTTTATCGATCATAGTTAATCTCTCCTTTTTGATGTAAGCTCTACCATTAATATAATCGTCAGTTTAGTAAATGTCAATGAATTTAGTAAAATAAAACGAATATTTTAGTAAAACTTGATCAAAAAAGTTTACTAGTTATATATAATATGAATGAATATTATACTGCTATATACTATAAATAGGTTATTTTTACTTTTTCGAAAATAATTTAGGATTTTCATATGAAAAATACGTATGTATACATGTAGGCACTTATGCCTAGGAAAGATGAGGACCTCTATGGGAAAAGAAAAATTAAAGAAAACAAAAGCTACTATAACAAATTTGGAAAAGAAAGAAATGTTAAATGTTTTAGCTGAAAAGAAAGATGTGGATGTGAATAAAAATTCACCTGTTTCATTTACCAATGATGTATTTATAAAATTTAGTTTAACGGGTGAAGATGCTACTTCTAATCTTCTGCGTAATTTTTTCTGTACTGTCGCAACACATTACAGATTTAATATCGTGCATACTGAAGTAGTAAATTCAGAAATCCTTCCTGAACAATTTGGCTTAAAGCGTATCGTTATGGATGTTGTGGCAACGGATGATCAAGGCAGACGCCATAATATTGAAATTCAAAATCAATACAAAGATGTAGATTTTAATCGCTGGGAATTTTATGGCGCACGAAATTTAAGTATGCAGTTGAAATCAGGAAATTACTATGATGTCATTCAACCTGAATATCAGATTATCTTAACATTCTTTACAGGTGAAGCGGCAGAAAGGAATAACGAGTTAATCAATCATTATGTGATGCGCAATGAGAAAGGTGAAGTAGAACAGGAGAATGCATTGATCAATCGTACATATGTCAATTTGAATGTGATTGACCGCATTGTAGAGGAAAAAGGTGTAGAAAACTTAAATGATTTCGAAAAGTTATGTTACCTATTTAAACACAACGAACCTTGTGATACAATAAACACAGGAAAGTTGGTGGATGCGATTATGAAAAAATATGATGATATGAAACAAAATGAAGAAGTATGGACAATGGCACAACGAATTGAAGAAGCAGAATTACGTGAGAAGTATCTTGAAAAAACGGCAAGAATCAAAAATGAAGAAGATAGAAAAAAAGCTCTAGAAGAAGGGCGAGAAGAAGGTAAGAAAGAAGGACTTCTGGAAGGTCAATTAAAGATTGTAAAACAACTGATCATAAAAAAATATAATCACGATGCCTCTGCATGGTTATCATCTATAACACCTTCACAATTGGATAAAATCATTGAACTTATCTTAACTTGTGATACATTCAAAGACTTACAACAACAGTTGGAAAATAAATAATAAATAAAGAAAAAGACTGGTTATCTTTAGAAAATATCTGAATAATCAGCCTTTTCTTTGGGGAATATATGTATAAAATGATATTTTTTCATCCTTTTTAAGAGATTTTGTCAAAATCCTTTAAAAACGTCAATACTTTATGTATAATAAACATATAGAAGGTAAATTCTATTTTTGGATGATGATGAATCACCATATTTTTTTAAATGCATATCGTAACATAAAGCATAAGATAATGGAGGAAATTTGAATGAAAATCAAAAATGATGATGCTTTGTCTTTTTTACGCAGTTTTGGATTTCGCTGTTATGAACGTACAGATACAGGATTTATTCGTTATAATAAAACCATAGGAAACATGATTGTTACCATTGCGAATGGCCAATTTGAAAATAAAATTCGTGTTTCTTTACTACAGGATAAAGATGGTGTTATCCGTACAAGTTATAAAGATATTATGGAATATACAGATATGATCGGTTCTATGATTGATGCTGGTTTGATTAGTGAAGGAATTGCAATTCCTTTAGAAAAAGAAGAATTAACAGAAAATGATGATATTGATCTGATGGAAAATCCTTTGATTGGTATGCCAAAAAAGCCTAGCGGTTTCATGGGCTTGTAAAGAAGTACAGGAAAATAAACCTGTGCTTTTTATTTTATGATATTACATTGTGAAATAAATGTTATAAAAATGTAAGGATAATGTTATTTACATTGAAGTTATCAAAGAGTAAAATGATAATATCAAAAATCAGATCCAGGGGTTGGATGCTGATATAGGAGGTGAATGATTGCGGATATAAACCAATTGGAAAATTGTCTGATAAAAAAGGGAATGTAGTCACTAGGTAAGTTTGTGAGCACTTGTTTTCAATATATTGGAATGAGGCGAATAATATGGATTTATGGATTACAGTAGCACTTTTGATTGTTATCATCATTATATTATTACTTATCTACCGGTTTTTTAGATTTAATAAAAAACACCATGATTCTATGGATGATACAGATGGAATGTTTTTGTTAAATAAGGGAAAACATGAAGATAAGATGTAGAATCGCATAAAGCTATAGATTTTTTTCTATAGCTTTTTTTTGTATGTAGAAAAGAAAACATTTAAATATGCTTGGTGAAATATGAACGATATTTTAATTTATATCAAATTGAACATAAACTGTTAATATAATGGTATAATAAATGCAAAAAAGGGAGGATAAGCAAATGATTGATGGACATATGCATTTAGAAAATGGACCTTTAACGGTAGATTATGTTATGGAATTTGTGAATGCGGGAGTAAAGGCAGGAATGGATACCATCCAAATCCTTGATCATACGCATCGGTTTATAGAATTTGCGCCTATGTATGACGCATTAAAAGAAGCTTCAAATGAACAGAAAGAATGGTTTGAAAAGAAAAAGCTGGAGCCATTAAGCACATATCACGAACTAATCAGTCAAGTAAAAGCAATGAATCTGCCAATTGAAGTACGCTTTGGTTTGGAAGTATGTTATGCACCTAAGGATAAAGCACTGATTAAAGAAGTATTATCGAAGTATCCTTATGATTTTGTGATAGGAAGTATCCATTCCATTGATGCATTACTATATGATATGAATAGTTTTTCACGCGAAATATTATGGGATAAATATGATACTAATACAATATATCAGCGTTATTATGAGATTATGGAAGATATGATCTGTAGTGATTTATTTACTCAGATTGGTCATCCAGATCAATTGAAATTATTTCATTATGAACCAACGTATGATTTAATACCAACGTATCAACGTCTGGCAAAGCTTGCGAAAGAACATGATGTATATATGGAAAATAATACAGGTATTCATTATCGTTATGGTCATGAAGATATGGGCACAAACCCAGTTTTCCTGGATATTTTAAAAAGCAATGGGGTAAAAATTATGACTGCCAGCGATGCACATAAGCCAGAAGATGTTGGCAAACTGATCAAGGAGATTTCATAATGAGTATTTATTATGTAAGACATGGACAGACAGATTGGAATAAGCTTGGTTATTTACAAGGACAAAGTGATATCGCATTAAATGAAGAAGGCATCAAACAGGCGAAACAGGTACGTGATGCGATGAAACAAGTGCATATCGATAAGATTATATGTTCCCCATTACAGCGTACAAGACATACAGCAAGTATTATAAATGAAAATTATGGATTGGAAATACATGAAGATAAACGTATTATAGAACGTTATTTTGGAGAAGTTGAAGGTGCCAAACGAAAAGATATTGTGTTTGAAGATTTCTGGAAATGGGAAAAGCCGGTACAGTATGGTATGGAAAGTATTGATGAGGTTTTTCACAGAGTTTATGACTTTCTCGATGATATTATGGAGGAAGCAATGCATCAAAATATATTAGTGGTAGCACATGGTGGTGTGAGCATTCCATTTCAATGTTATTTTGATGAAGAAAACCGAAAGAAAGACTTGATTTCCCTGATTCTGAAAAATTGTGAGGTCGCTCAAAGGGAAAGTAAGGTAAAAGTAAAGTAGGAAAGGGATGAAAATCCCTTTTCATTTGGGCTTTTTGTAGGAATAAAAGACACCTTTAGCATTGACAGGAACTAGGAAAAGATTTAAAATTAAGAAGTGGGAAAACTCTTATTTTACAATACTTGTGAAAAAGTTCCCAAACTGATATTTCTATTTATAGAGGGTAGAGATATACGCATGACCAAGGCTACAACTTTTTCTTAGAAAGTAGCATACATTGGTAAAATCATGGATGACACGAGAAAGGAGAAATGACATGATTTATTCAAAAGAAGTTGAAAACATGTGCACAGTAAAATGTGGCGCTAGTCACGGATGTGCTCCTATTCCTGAAGAAGGAAAATGGGTTTACTCAAGAGAAATCAAAGACATCTCTGGTTTGACACACGGTATCGGATGGTGTGCTCCACAGCAGGGTGCCTGCAAACTGACATTAAACGTTAAAGAAGGTATTATCGAGGAAGCATTAATCGAAACATTAGGTTGTTCAGGTATGACTCACTCAGCTGCAATGGCTAGTGAAGCTATCGTTGGTAAGACTTTATTAGAAGCTGTAAACACAGACTTGGTTTGTGATGCTATCAACACTGCAATGCGTGAATTGTTCTTACAGATCGTTTATGGTCGTACACAGTCTGCATTCTCTGAAAACGGTTTACCTGTAGGTGCTGGTCTTGAAGACTTAGGTAAAGGTACTCGTTCTCAGGTTGGTACAGTTTATTCAACAAAATTAAAAGGTCCTCGTTACCTTGAACTTGCTGAAGGTTATATCACTCAGATGGGATTAGATGAAAACAACGAAATCATTGGTTACGAATATGTAAACATGGGTGTTTTCATGGATGCTGTTAAGAAAGGTACTAACCCTGAAGAAGCATTAAACAACGCTAAGAAAACTTACGGTCGTTATGCAGATGCTGTTAAATATATCGACCCAAGACACGAATAGGAGGAAAAATCATGGCATTATTTGAAGGATACGAAAGACGTATTGATAAAATCAATGAAGTATTAAATTCATATGGTATTTCTTCCATCGAAGAAGCAAAAAAACTATGTGATGAAAAAGGTGTTGATGTTTACAACATCGTAAAAGGCATTCAGCCAATCTGTTTTGAAAACGCATGCTGGGCATATATTGCTGGTGCAGCTATCGCAATCAAAAAAGGTGAAAAAACTGCATATGAAGTAGCTAAATCTTTAGGTGAAGGTTTACAGGCATTCTGTATTCCTGGATCTGTTGCTGATGATCGTAAAGTTGGTTTAGGTCATGGTAATTTAGCTGCTATGTTACTTGACAATGATACAAAATGTTTCGCATTCTTAGCAGGACACGAATCTTTCGCTGCTGCTGAAGGTGCAATCGGTATCGCTCGTAACGCTAACAAAGCTCGTAAAGAACCATTACGTGTAATCTTAAACGGTTTAGGTAAAGATGCTGCGAAAATTATTTCTCGTATCAACGGATTTACTTATGTAGAAACTCAGTTTGATTATTTCACAGGTGAATTAAAAGAAGTTTCAAGAACTGCTTATTCTCAGGGAGAAAGAGCAGCAGTTAACTGCTATGGTGCAGATGACGTACGTGAAGGTGTTGCAATCATGCATCACGAAGGTGTAGACGTTTCTATTACTGGTAACTCTACTAACCCAACTCGTTTCCAGCACCCAGTTGCAGGTACATACAAGAAAGAATGTATCGAACAAGGTAAGAAATACTTCTCAGTAGCTTCTGGTGGTGGTACTGGACGTACATTACACCCAGATAACATGGCTGCTGGTCCTGCTTCTTATGGTATGACTGATACTATGGGACGTATGCACTCAGATGCTCAGTTCGCTGGTTCTTCATCAGTTCCTGCTCACGTAGAAATGATGGGTCTAATCGGTATGGGTAACAACCCTATGGTTGGTGCTTCTGTTGCAGTTGCTGTAGCTATCGCTGAAGCAATGAACAAATAATTATATTTATAATTATAAAGATAGATGATTCCTTTGGGAGTCATCTTTTTTTTGCATTTTTGATAGAATATGCTACCATAGTAACAGGTGATAAACAAACAGGGATGAAAGTAACTATCTTTTTCAAATAATGCTTGTGTTCCTCTAATAACTCATGTCATAATAAAAGCATAAAGATATAGACGAGGAGAAACGATTATGAATAAGAAAATGATAGCACCAATTGTGATAGGGGTGATTGTATCGGGGTACTTTTTGATGTGGATCGCCATGGTGTTTTGTATTGAAGTCAACTTATTTGTAGCGTCTATCATTGGGTTGCCTTTGATTGCGTTATTGTTTCTTTGGGTATATATCGTGAGAGAACGTATTGACGAGATAAGGAGTGGAGAAGAAGATGATCTTAGTAAATACTGATTACATTACAGGAAAAGAGTTGGAAATGTTAGGTTTGGTGAAAGGAAGTACCATTCAAACAAAGAATATCGGAAAAGATATTTCACAGGGGTTTAAGACTTTAGTGGGTGGAGAATTAAAAGCTTATAATGAAATGATGAATGAGGCAAGAGCACTTGCGACGAAACGTATGGTAGAAGAGGCAGAAGCGATGGGTGCGGATGCTGTTGTGAATATCCGTTATGCTTCCAGTGCTATTATGGGTGGTGCCGCAGAAGTCATTGCATATGGTACAGCTGTGAAGTTTATATAAGGATGAATATGCCAAAAAAGTAAATAGTAATAGTTTTATCCCTTTTTCTGTGGTATATTTATATTGGCAAATTTTAGGAAACAGCAGAAAGAAGGATGAGTAATGGCAAGAAAAATCGGAATCGACTTAGGTACGACGAACCTGTTGATCTGTGTAGATAACAAAGGTGTTGTTGTGAATGAACCATCAATTATTACAGTAGATGCGCAATCAAAGAAATGTATTGCCGCAGGACTTGATGCGAAAGATATGCTAGGACGTACACCAAAAAACATGATTTGTTTACGTCCATTGAAGGACGGGGTTGTTGCAGATTTTGAAGCAACAGATATGATGTTGAATTATTTCCTTAAGAAATGTGATTTAAAAGGAATGTTTCAAAAGAACGTGATATTAATTTGTCATCCAACCAAAATTACATCTGTGGAAAAGAACGCAATTCGTGATTGTGCATATCGAGCAGGCGCAAAAAAAGTGTTCATGGAAGAAGAACCAAAGGTTGCGGCATTAGGAGCCGGACTTGATATTGGCAAAGCCAGTGGACATATGGTCTTAGATATTGGTGGTGGTACCAGTGATATCGCAGTATTGTCTTTAGGTGATATTGTATGTTCTACATCAATTAAAACAGCTGGAAATCATTTAACACATGATATTATTGAAAATGTTCGTGTACAGAAGAAAATGTATATTGGTGAACAGACAGCAGAAGAAATCAAAAAACAGATTGCGACAGCTATTCCTGGTGATAATGTGGAAACAATTAGTATCAGTGGACGTGATGTGGAAACAGGATTACCACATGCAATTGAAATCAACTCTAATGAGGTTGAATCTTATATTCACCAGAGTTTAAGAGAAATCGTACATGCGACAAAAACGATTTTGGAAGTAACACCTCCAGAACTTGCTTCTGATATTGTACAGCATGGTTTGGTATTGACTGGAGGAGGCGCTTTATTAAAGAACCTGGATCAGTTGATGCGTGATGAATTAAAAATTCCAGTGTATGTAGCTGAAAATGCACTGAGTTGTGTAGTTGATGGCTGCCAGATTATGTTAGAGAATTTATAAGGTACGATTTGTACCTTTTTTTAATAGATTCTTAAAGTTTTTTTTAATATTTTCGCAAAAAAAACAATTATTTTTCACTTTTATGACATATGGGAAAAAATATGTTATCCTTTGCAATGAAACAGGCAAGTGCTTCATATCTACTTTCTTAAAATTTCTCCTTAACTTATGACATAAAACTTCAACTTGTCTGTTTCACTTGTGTGAAAGTGTTATAATGAGCGTAGAGGTGATCACAATGCTACTAGCTGCATATATGGTTCCCCATCCACCAATTCTTTTAAATGAAATAGGAAAAGGCGAGGAACAAAAGATTAATAAAACAAAACAAGCATATGAACAAATCGCAAAAGAAATCGCAAAACTGCGACCAGATACTATATTGATATTTTCTCCACATGCGCCAAGTTACCGTAATTATATCGCGATATCATCTGGTGATGAAGCAAAAGGAGATTTCTCACAGTTTCATGCATCACAAGTAAGTTTTCATGAAAGATATGATAAAAAATTGATTGAGAAAATAGAAAAAGAGGCACAAATAGCAAAGATACCAGCGGGAACATTGGGTGATGATGCACAGCTGCTGGATCATGGTACGATGGTACCTCTGTATTTCATTGAAAAAGAATATCATGATTTTGAAATCGTACGAATTGGAGTCAGCGATTTGGATATCGATATACAAGTCACTTTTGGGAAATGCATCGCAAAAGCGATAAAAGAAATGAATCAAAAAATCGTTGTAATCGCAAGTGGGGATTTATCTCATCGATTAAAAGCAGATGGTCCTTATGGATATTGTGAAGAAGGTCCAGTGTTTGATAAAGAAATCGTTCGAATTATGAAAGAAAATGATTTTGATGCATTACAGACAATCAATCAATCCGTATTAAAAGAATGTGCACAATGTGGGCTTCCTTCTTTTCTGATGCTAACGGGTATTTTATCTCAATATGCTTATCGTACAAGGTTTTTATCATATGAGGGAACCTTTGGTGTGGGATATGGTATTTGCGCAATCGATATAGAAAAAGACCCCTTTGTGGCGCTTGCGAAAATGTCTTTAGAACACTATGTTCGTTATCATACGGTATTATCATCTGCTTTTATTCCAGAAAAGATGAATATGCCGAAGGCAGTATTTGTATCTCTACATATAAATAATCGTCTTAGAGGCTGTATTGGAACTTTGGCACCAATGAAAAAGAATGTTGGAGAAGAGATTATCGCAAATGCAATCTCTGCAGGAACAAGAGATCCGCGTTTTCATGCGGTCAGAAAAGAAGAACTGCATTTGATAGAATATAGTGTGGACATACTTGGTGATCCTGAACCAGCAAGTTGTGATGATGATTTAGATGTGAAACGATATGGTGTGATTGTGGATGATGGATTACGTCGAGGAGTATTGTTGCCTGATTTAGAAGGTGTAGATACATTTGATCAGCAATTACGCATTGCTTTGTCAAAAGCAGGTATCGATGAAGCTGATGATTTCAGGATTCAAAGATTTGAGGTGATTCGCCATCATGAAATGTGATTTGTGTTTTCATCAATGTGAATTAACAGAAGGAAAAACAGGATTTTGTAAAGCCAGAGGTATGAGAGATGGGAAAATTGTATCTTTAAATTATGGTTGTATGACATCACTTGCATTAGATCCTATTGAGAAGAAGCCACTTGCACAATTTCATTCAGGCTCTAGTATTTTATCCATTGGTAGTTTTGGTTGTAACTTTCATTGTGATTTTTGTCAAAATGCAATCATTTCACAAGAAAATCATGTAGAATATGAAAAACTGACACCAGAAGAAGTCGTAAATCTAGCTTTGCGTTTAGCAGATGAACAAGGAAATATTGGGATTGCCTATACATATAATGAACCACTTATTGGCTATGAATTTATCTATGACTGTGCAAAACTTGCACATGCGCATGGTCTTAAAAATGTATTGGTAACAAATGGTGCGATTACATCAAAATATCTAATGGATTTATTGCCATACATTGATGCGATGAATATTGATCTAAAAGCATTTACTTCTGGATTCTATGAGAAAATAGGTGGAAATCTTGAACTGGTCAAAGAAAATATCATACTTTGTAGTGCGTATACACATGTAGAACTAACAACGCTGATCATTCCCGGAAGAAATGATGGAGAAGAAGAAATGCAACAAATGACAAAATGGATTGCGTCAATCAGTAAAGATATACCATTACATATCAGTCGATATTTTCCACGATATCATTGTCATATTCCACCTACTGATGTTGATCAAATAGAACATTTATGTCATATTGCGAGAATGAATTTAAATTACGTGTATAAAGGAAATTGTTGAGGATATGGAATATTTTCACTTTTTCCTTTTTCTATGTGTTTTATTCATAGAAAAGGATATTTTTTTTCTACATTTCAGATAAATTAAATGGTATAATAGGGAGGTACATGGAGGAAGAAAATGAAACGGGTAGACAATCAAATCAGACATTCCATTCTTGTGGTGGCAACGATTACGTTTGTACTTATTTCTTTATGTTTAAGTGGTTTGTGGTTTATCAATGACCAGCAAAATGCAAAAACAAATGAATTTTTAGCTCAGATGACCACACAATATAAAGCTTCTATCCTTCGTCAAATACATGGAGATATAGAAACTTTAGATGGGATGGCCACAATTTTAGGGGAAGAAGAAGCTGTGGAAACAGAACATCTGTATCGAATTCTTGAAGAAATAAATAATGCGAATCGTTTTATGCGTATGGGGTTTATTAGAACCGATGGTATGACCACAATGGTGGATATTAGCGGACAGAGAATAGAAAATGTTGATTTAAGTCAAATGGATTATGTAAAAAAGGCATTACATGGTGAAGAAGTCATCACAGATACAATTAAAGATTCTTTTGGTGATGGATATATTAATATTTATGCAGTGCCAATTTATCATAAAGGTAAAATTATTGGGGCATTATGTGCAGTAAATGATTCAGAAATATATCGCAGTATTGTTGATCTGCCTTCATTAGGTAATGGTTTTGCGGGAATTGTGAAAAGTGATGGCGCACTTGTTATACGAAGTAAAGAAGACCCCAATCAGACTTATGATAATATATATCAATTAAGTTTTGATCGTCAGGATGAATTAGAAGAAGCAAAACAGGCGTTGAAAAATAAAGAAGATGGATCTTTCATGTATCATCAGCAAGGCAATACATATCTGGCGCATTTTACTTCTTTGGGAATTAATGACTGGTTAATTGTAAGTATGGTACCTAACTCTGTACTGACCTCTAATTTACGTATGGTTTCCAAATTATCTATCATGGCGATTATCGCAATTATTATTCTATTAAGCGCCTTATTAAAATATATCAATAAAATCATTTTAGGTAGTCGAAAAATATTAGAAAATATCGCATATTTTGATGAACTTACCAATTCTTATACCAAGAGTAAATTTTTACTGGAGGCAAATGCGTTATTAGAGAAAAGTCGATATTATAGTATCGTTGAGCTTGATATTTTAAACTTTAAGATGATTAACGAATTATTTGGATATCAGGCTGGAGATGCTTTTTTGAAATATTTCGCAAAATGTTTGAAAGAGGAAATCCAGACAGATGAATTATATTATCGTCATCATGCGGATTGTTTTGGTCTGATGCTGCATGAACAAGATAAACAAACACTGATAAAACGCATGGAAAAACTAAAAGCGAAGATATGCAGTTATGAACTACATCCGCAACAGCATTATTATATCCAATGCTCCTGTGGAATAAAGATTTTTGATGAACGTGAACAAAATCAGGCGATTGATCTTGTGATCAATCGGGCTATGATGGCATTAAAAGAATGTAAAAAGCATAGCAATAGTGATATCTATATTTATGATGATAAATTATATAATGCTTCCCAACATCAAAGTTTAATAGAATCAAGAATGGAAACAGCACTACAGAATCATGAATTTGAAGTATATCTTCAACCCAAACATGATATTGTGACTGAAAAGATTGTTGGCGCAGAAGCGCTTGTCCGTTGGAATATGGATGGTAAAATCATTATGCCGGATGAATTCATTCCTTTATTTGAAGAAAATGGATTTATCACAAAACTGGATATGTATGTATTAGATCATGCATTCTCATACATGGAAGAATGGCAGTCTAAAGGATATTGTATAAAACAGATAAATGTAAATCAGTCAAGAATGTTGATGTATCGCAGTAATTATATGGAAGATATAAAGAAAATCATAAAACGACATCATGTTGATACTTCCGCAATCGTGCTGGAGGTAACTGAAAGTGTTGCGTTGGAAGATATGGAGATCTTAAAGGAAACAATTCAAAGTGTTCATCAATTAGGCTTTGAAGTGTCGATGGATGATTTTGGAAGTGGCTATTCATCTTTGAATGTTTTACAGGCACTGCCATTTGATGAACTGAAATTAGATCGTTTCTTCGTTAAGGATATGGGTGTAGATCATGAGAAACAAAAAAAGATTATTCAATACATTATAGAATTGAATAAATCATTAAATGTCCGTACAGTTGCGGAAGGCGTAGAAACAAAAGCACAATTAGAGTTTTTAAGGGGCATTGGTTGTGATATCGCTCAGGGATATTATTTCTCTAAACCATTGCCAAAAAATGAATTTGATAAGCTATTAGAAAAAGAACAAGGAAATGAATAGTTTCCTTGTTTTTCTATATAAAAAAAGCCTTCCACTTGGAAGACTTTCATTTTCAGATGGTGCCGACACGCAGAATTGAACTGCGCGCTGAGCATTACCATTGCTCTGTATTACCACTATACTATGTCGGCAGCTTTCTTTGGAAAGCTATTATATTATAATATATTTCTATATTTTTTCAACAGCTTTCGCAAAGTTTATTGATTTTTTAAGAGCTTTTTCAATTCACGGTAGACTTTCGCAATTGGAAGACCCATCACATTATAATAATCACCATGAATTTCCTTCACAAACAATTTACCTTTTCCCTGGATGCCATAAGCACCAGCCTTGTCATAAGGCTCATCACTATCCAGATATTGTTGTAAATCATCCTCCTCAATATTATAGAATGTAACTTCTGTGATATCATGAAATACAATGTGGACATCCTTACCAAGAATTGCTACACCACTAATTACACGATGTGTGCTACCAGACAGCTGTTTTAACATTCGACTTGCATCCTCGCGATTTTTTGGTTTGCCAAGTGGTTCACCATCTAAAATGACCATCGTATCACAGCCTAACACCAATTGATCAGGAAACGCATCCCATACCGTTTTGGCTTTCTGATATGCTATTTTTTCAATTGCTTTTTCTACTGGTATATCTTTATCAAATACTTCATCACAATCACATGAGATAGAACGAAAAGCAAAACCACAGTCCTGCATAAGTTCTTTTCTTCGAGGGGACTTACTTGCCAGTATCAGATTGTGGTAATTCATCATTCCCCATCAACTCCTTATGTACTTTATGTAGCTGATGTCTTAAATAAACATAGCTAACAGCGAATAAACCTGCAAATCCTGCCGCAAACCAGGTAATAATCTTAAATACCAGTTTAAAGAAGAAATCACTAGGGAACAAGTTGATCATCAAATCCGTTGATGGATCCAGCAGCCAGAGATCGTTTCTAAATGCTAAACGATGAAAAGCAGTCCAAAAAGCATCAAAATCAGCATAAGCCCAGAATCCTACCAGAGCAAAAAAGACAAAGAATAAAATCGCCGTTTTCATATAAGCGATACTTAAATGTGTATAAATACCACCACGATATTGGAATATTAAATATACCAAAGATACAAGTAAGGCGACGATACATCCCTTACGTAAGATCAATGCAAAATGATAAAGATTTCTTACATCAACCATATGACTAGCTTCTTTTTCATTAAAGGCTTCTGTTTTGGTGCCTTTTAATGAAATTTCCACTTGAATATCGTCCCGTTCATTTTTAAGATAATCTAACAAAGTATAAGTGGCTTTGTTTAAATCTTTTTCTGTCATCCCAAGGGACTGGGCTGTATTTAAATCTTTATATTCTTTCGCATAGAAGCCTTTATCAAAGCAGTTATAGTCAATACTGGTGATGAGCATAATCAAAACTGCACTGATGGCAATTGCATATGCTGCGATTGCATTAAGTTTTTCAAATATTTGTTTCATACAATTACTCCTTTTCTGAAAGGCATTGTATATCGTATCATAAATTTACGAAAAAAGAAATGTTGCATGTAAAGTTATACATTTATTCTACCGCAATCAAATGTAAATTACTCACACCACGGCAAGTGTTTAACTGTTCAAGCAGCTGGTCTATGGATACCATCATCTCACATAAGTCAAAGGAAATTACCACACTGGCCCAGTCATGAATAGGGATATTCTGGTTAATGGTTAAAATATTCGCATTTACTTTAGACATGGTATTTAGTACTTCACTTAAGATTCCTTTATCATGATGCAACATCAATGAGATGACTGCTTTTCTAGCACTCATGCCCTGTGCAGGAAGGAATACGTAATCTTTGTATTTATAATAAGTACCTCGTGAAATACCCACTTTTTTTACAGCTTCACTCACTTGTTTAACTTCACCATTCTGTAAGAGTGTTCTTGCTTCTATTACTTTATCCAGAACATCTGGAAGGATGGTGCTATCTACAATATAATATTTTTCCATTACATCACCTCATCACTGCTGCCATCATAGGTGGCATGTAATTTACGATAATCCCATGAAGGATAACGCTGTTTTAGCTGTGCTATCAAATCATCAGCGACTTCTTCCTGCTGTGTTAAAGCCATCATTGTTGAACCACTGCCAGATATAAACATCGTCAGGGCACCACAATCCTTTGATAATGTTTTTACTTCATCATATGCAGGTATCAGTTTTTTACGATATGGCTCTTGCATCTGATCGTTACAAGCCTTTGAAATAATGAGTCCGTTACCAATTTCTATTGCTTTGGCAAGGGCTGCGGTACGCCCCATTTGATAAACAGCCTGGGCATAGCTCATTTGATTTGGCAACACTTCACGGGCTTTTTTTGTGCTGACTTCAAAATCGGGAATCATTGTTACAAAAATTAAATCCTTTTTTACACCATAACGAATCATATTTGGTTTTCCCTGATCCATAAAAGAAACAGTCAATCCACCAAAAATAGCAGGAGCAACATTATCTGGGTGTCCTTCCATCTGGGTAGCTAAATCAAATATTTCATATTTATTCATTTTATGGTGAAACAGGGCGTTGGCACCTGTTAATCCTGCGACGATACACGTAGCACTGCTTCCCATACCACGGGCATAAGGAATATTGGTTTCCACATGCATACGTAAACCACTGACTTTCTCGTTTAAATATTCTAATCCCTTTAAAAAGGCCTGATAAATCAGATTGTCTTCGTTACAATATGCAGCTTCACAGCCTGTGATTTCTAAGCCTTCTTCAATTACTTCAAAACTTACTGTACAGTATTCATCCAGTGCGATTCCAAGGCAGTCATATCCTGGCCCTAAATTGGCAGAGGTAGCTGGTACCTGTACCTTAATCATGGAACATTTCCTCCACAGTTTTTTGAACGAAGGCTTCCATATCATCTTTATCAACCAATGCATTGTGACGGATTTCCATTGTGGAAAGTTCTTTTAAAGGCGCAGGAATCTGTGCACCGGTTTTTTCTTCCAGCTGCTTCATACATGCAAATTCATCTTCATCACCTTTGCCAAAGATAGCTTCATATACGGCTGGCGCAAATTTGTAAGGAGATGCTGTAGATAATAATACACATTTATGTTCACTGTCTTCTTTTTCATAATCTTTCATTACTTTATAGGCTACTGCTGTATGTGGATCCATTACATATCCATGCTGTTCATACATTTCTTTGATTGCTTGTGCACAAGCTTCATCATCACAATAACCGCCAGTAAAATCAGCTTTTACACTTTCAAATATTTCTTCCTTGACCTGATAACTTCCTTTTGTTTCTAAGTCTTTCATCAAAGACGCAATATAAGCAGCATCTTTACCACTCTTATAATATAATAAACGCTCCAGATTTGAACTAATCAGGATATCCATACTAGGGGAGATGGTCTTATAGAATGGACGATTACGATCATATACACCATCTTTTAAGAAATCAAATAAGACGTTGTTGGCGTTGCTTGCAACAATGAATTTATGAACAGGCAGCCCCATACATTTCGCATAATAACCAGCTAGTACATTGCCATAGTTTCCTGTAGGAACACAATAGTTGATTTCCTCACCGAATTTGATCTTATTGTTTTTTACCATTTCCTTATATGCAAAGATATAATATACGATCTGTGGAATCAAACGGCCGATATTGATGGAATTGGCACTGGACAATGTTACATGTTGTTTTGCTAATTCATCAGATAGTGCCTGATTGTTGAAAATCTTTTTCACATTGGATTGTGCATCATCAAAGTTTCCTTTAATAGCACATACGCAGGTGTTATTTCCTGTTGTAGTGACCATTTGAAGCTTTTGGATATTGGATACCCCAGCATCTGGATAGAATACAGTAATACCAGTACGTGGCACATCTTTAAATCCTTCCAGTGCCGCTTTTCCTGTATCCCCACTTGTTGCAGTCAAAATCATGACATTTTCATCTGTGTGGGTTTCTAAAGATACGCGCATCAACTGAGGCAGCATACGCAATCCTACATCTTTAAATGCACATGTTGGACCATGGAATAATTCAAGAATTGCTTCATCGTCTACCATGTGTAATGGGGTAATGTCTTCATTGCGGAATTTTCCTGCATAGGCATCGTTTACACAACGTTTCACTTCTTCATCGCTGAAATCAGGAAGCAGCATATGTAATATCGTTTCTGCCATCTGCATGTAATCCATCTGCATCATATCCTCTAAAGGAAGGCGCAGGTTGTCTAAGCCATCATATACATATAGGCCTCCATCGTCTGCAATTCCTTTCAAAATTGCTTGTTTTGGTGTAAATGCTTTGCTTGAGTTTCTCGTGCTTGTATATATTTCTTTCATTTTTTTCATTCTCCTTTTTTTCTATCTTGCAATTCTTTGTATACTATGATACAATGTTCGCAATCTAAAAACAAGTGTTTTTGTTGAAAAGACACATTTTTTATGAAAAGGAGGAAAAACATGAATATTGCGATACTTGGATATGGAACGATTGGAAGTGGTGTACACCAGATCGTTGAAGAAGGAGCTACACTTTTGACCAAGAGCTTACATGTAACACGTATATTGATTCGTAAGGGGAAAGAAAAAACGCTTCCTTATATGTGTGATGATATAGACGACATTGTAAATGATCCTGCAGTGGATTTAGTCGTTGAAACAATGGGAGGCATTGAGCCAGCCCACACGTATATATTAAAAGCATTAGAACATGGCAAACATGTTGTGACTGCCAACAAAGCAGTTGTGGCAGCTTACTTAAAAGATTTTAATGAGTGTGCCAAAGAAAACAATGTAAAATTTTATTATGAAGCTAGTACTGGTGGCGGGATTCCTTGTATCGCCGGACTGGAAAAAGCACTTCGTATTGATGAAGTGGATGAAATACATGGGATTTTCAATGGAACCAGCAATTTTATCTTAGATCACATGCAGCGTTATGGCACAAGCTTTGAAGAAGTATTAAAAGAAGCACAACGTTTAGGTTATGCAGAAGCTGATCCTAGCGCTGATATCGATGGATATGATGTATGTAACAAACTGAGAATTTCTGCAAGTATTGCATATGACTATCATGTACCTGATAACTTCCCGGTCTTTGGTATCCGTAACATTACCAAAGAAGATGTTATGTATTTCAAAAGCATGAATCGTTCTGTTCGTTTTATTGCGAAAACCAAACGTGACGGCGATCGTTATAGCTGTGTAGTAGAACCTATTCTTTTCAAAGAAAGTGATCTGGAAGCAAATACACAGGATAACTACAATTTGATCAGTATGCATGGAAAAACCATTGGGGATTTAAAATTCTATGGACAGGGTGCAGGAAAACTTGCGACAGCCAATGCGGTTGTTCAGGATATTTTAGATATTCTGGAAGGCAAAGAACACATGGAGCGTAAATATGAAAACAAGATGAAATACGATACAACGATTTGTCGTCGTGATTATGTCTTGCGTGCAGATAAAGCATGTCGTGTGTACTTCAAAGGCATTAAGTATGAAACAAGTACCTTTGATAAGTATATGCTGATCAAGGATATCGAAGTTATGAAAATGCATGAATTAATGAAAAAAGTATTAGAAGTAGATCCTACAGCCTTTATGGCAAGTATCTACGAAAGGGAGGACTTATGATTAAAATAACAAAATTTGGCGGCTCTAGTGTCGCAAATGCACAACAATTCACAAAAGTTAAAAACATTATAGAAGCAGACCCTGCCAGAAAGTTTGTTGTAGTTTCCGCAAGCGGTCGTGAACATAAGGACGACAATAAAGTTACAGATTTATTATATTTGATTGAAGCACATTTGAAATACAGTGTTGATTATTTATCTTTGTTTCAATTGATTGAAGAACGTTTTCTAACCATTAAGAAGGATTTAAACCTGCAATATCCAATTGAAAAAGATCTGGAAGAATTAAAAGGACAGTTAAGCAAGTCCATGTCTACTGATTATTTAGTATCACGTGGAGAATATTTAACTGCGAAGCTGATGGCAGAATATTTAGGATTTCCATTTGTGGACGCAAAGGATATTATCACATTCCATTATGATGGAAAAATTGATTTTGATGCGACAAAATATCGCTTAGATGGCTTTATGAAAAACCATGATCGTTTCGTTATGCCAGGCTTCTATGGAGCACTTCCTGATGGTATGATCAAGACGATGTCACGTGGTGGCAGTGATATTACTGGTTCTATTTTGGCACGTATCTTAAATGCGGATATGTATGAAAACTGGACAGATGTTTCTGGTATTTTAATGGCTGACCCAAGAATCGTACATCATCCAAAACGTATTGATAAAATCACATACAGTGAATTAAGAGAATTGTCTTATATGGGCGCAAGTGTACTTCATGAAGAAGCAATCTTTCCTGTAAAAGAAAAGAATATTCCTATTAATATCTTAAATACCAACCATCCAGAAGAAGGTGGAACCATCATCGTAGAAGAAGATGATGGGGAAAGTGGTGAAATGATTACCGGTATCGCTGGTAAGAAAAACTTTACCGTTGTGGCAATTTACAAGAACCATATGTCAGATGAAGTTGGTATTATCCGCCGTGCGCTTGAAGTATTTGAAAACTATCGTGTGAATATCGAACATATTCCAAGTGGTATTGATTCTTTCAGTATCGTTGTTAGTGGTGATGAAGTAAATGATGTAATTTATGATATCGTATCGGATATCAAACGTGCATGTAATCCAGACAGTATCAAGGTAATCGATCATATCGCATTAATTGCGACAGTTGGTCGTAAGATGATGTATAAACCAGGTATGAGTGGAAAAATCTTCTCAGTACTTGGAGAAAATGATATTAATATTCGTATGATTGCACAGGGTAGTGATGAAATCAACATTGTTGTCGGTGTAGAAGATAAAGACTTTGAAAAGACAATTGATGCGATTTATCACAGCTTTGTGAAAGACTAATACTATAAACAGGGAGGAAACGAAAATGAAGACATATAACGTAGCAATCTTAGGGGCAACAGGAGCCGTTGGTCAGGAAATGATTAAAATCCTGATGGAGCGTAATTTTCCTATCAAAGAACTGCATCTGCTTGCAAGCGCAAGAAGTGCTGGTAAAAAAATGTGGGTCAATGAAAAAGAATATACAGTAGAAGAAACAACAGAAAACAGCTTTGATGGTATCGATATTGTATTAGGTGCCGCAGAAAATGATATTGCGAAGAAATACCTGCCCATCGCTGTGGAAAAAGGCGCAGTAGTTGTGGATAATAGTAGTGCATATCGTTTAGATGACAATGTACCTTTGGTTATTCCTGAAGTAAATCCTAATGATGTGAAAAAACATAAAGGTATTATCGCAAATCCTAACTGTGCTACAATTATTGCACTTGTAGCTTTACAGCCATTACATGCATATGCACATGCGAAACGTATGGTCGTATCTACGTATCAGGCAGTCAGTGGTGCTGGTGTTGGCGGTATCCGTGAGCTGCAGCAACAGGTAGAAGCAATTCATGATAATAAACCAGTAGAAGTGAAAAACTTCCAGTATCAGATTGCATATAACCTGATTCCTCAAATTGGTGGATTTAATGAAGAAGGATATTCCAGTGAAGAAATGAAAATGCAGTTTGAAGGCAGAAAAATTCAGAGTAATCCTGAATTAAGTGTCAACTGTACATGTGTACGTGTTCCAGTATTCCGCTCACATTCAGAATCTATCATGGTAGAATTTGAAAAACCGATTGATGTAGAAAAAGCAAAAGTATTATTAAAAGACGCAGCTGGTGTAAAACTGGTAGATGATCCTGTGAATAAAGTATATCCAATGCCATTAGATACTACAGATCAAGATTTGGTATATGTTGGACGTATCCGTAAGGATATGAGTGGTCATGAAAATGCATTGAGTTTCTGGTGCTGTGGTGATCAGGTTCGTAAAGGTGCTGCGACAAACGCTGTACAGATTGCGGAATTAGTGATTCAGAATATGTAGAAAAAAACTCATTCTTTCTATAATGGAGAGAATGAGCTTTTTATTAGTCTTTTGTTTCTGCAGGTTCTTCTGTTTTATCCTTTGCGTCAATAGAGAAATAATCATCTTCTGTATCTGTTTCATTTTCAGATTCTTTTTCTTCTACTTCTTCTACCATGCAGTCCGCAAGGGTGTGCGTCATAAATGAGAATTTGCTTAAAATCATTCCAATGCCATAGAAGATAAAGGAATAAGCAAGATAAGAACCGCAATTTGATAAATAGATACTGATTGTTGTTTCCAGTGTGATCGTGCCAGAGTTTTCTGCACTTGCGGAAATATAATCATGAGTCAGCTTCGCAAATAATAATGTCGCTAATAGAAATAATACCGCTAATACATAAAATAGTATACTAGCCTTTGAGATTTTCTTCGTTTTATTCTTCATAAGTCCAACCTTTCTTTGCACGGGGTTAATTATCATATAAAAATGTGTGATAAAGATGTGTTGTGTGTGAAAAATTGAAGAATTTTATAAGAAGAGCTAAAGAAAGCTAGAATATTTCTTAAAAATATTGTATGATAGTAGGGCAAATGTGCCATGCAGTCGTGGTGGAATGGCAGACACGCTACTTTGAGGGGGTAGTGAGAGTAATCTCGTGCGGGTTCAAGTCCCGCCGGCTGCACCAATAGAAAAATTTCGTCCCATTTTAGGGACTTTTTTCTTTTTTACGAGTATAATGAAGTTAGGAAAGCAAAGGTGAAAGGTATGAAAAAAATCATAATGCTGTGTTGTTTATTACTGCTTGTATGTGGCTGTCAGAAAACTGAAGAAAAGAAAGTGGAAAAAGAAACGCCAACTACGGATACAACAGCTCCAAAGGAGAATACTTCCTTGAAGCTGGATGAAGCCAAGGACTATGTGTATGTTGCATCATCTGTAGAGGCAAAATTATCAGATGAACAAAAGCCTTACTTTGAAAAGCGCGATAAAGCAATCGATACGCTGGTGGTAAATATCAATAGTGAGGATGCTAAAAAGGTGAGTCAGGAACTAGAAAAAAGCGCAAAATCTTTACAGGAGGAAATGAGCATTGGGGATGATGGCTATGTAGCTCGTTTTACTTCATTAAGTGGAGGCGCAATGGTAAGTGATTCATATATTTCTATTCTGGTAAAACGTCAGCCTTTCATATGGCAGTCAGAAGGCGTTTCTCCAACCTATCAGGTGTATGTATTTAAAAAAGATGATGGAACGTTAATATCTCAAGAGGATATGCTGAAGGAATTGCATTTAAGTGATGAGGATGTTGTGAATAAATTAAAAGCTATCTATGAAGAAAATAATTATGAAATCTGTGGTACAGAAATGGCAGAATGCTATTATGAACCTGAAATTTTTAGAAATGATGAACATATGCCGGATACTGCAATGTATGTAAATGATAATAATGATCTTGTTGTATATGTAAGAAAAAGTTTTGGGTTAGGATACACATGGGAACCTGTAATTATTGGATTGTCTTAAAATCATATACTTTTTCTATCTTATGATTATGAATTATGGTATCATAGTAAACAATATCATGAGAAAGGGAGTGAGATAGATGATATTAGAAACAAAACGTTTAATATTACGGCCATGGGAAGAAAGTGACGCACAGGATTTATATCAATACGCAAAAGATCCAAAAGTTGGTCCTGCGGCAGGATGGCCGGTGCATACGAGTGTGGAAAACAGTAGAGAAATCATAAAAACGGCACTATCTGCGCCAGATACGTATGCCGTTGTCTTGAAAGAAAGTGGAAAAGCAGTTGGAAGCATCGGTTTGATGAGAAAAGAAAACAGTAATTTGAGCATTGAGGATCATGAAGGCGAAATTGGTTATTGGATTGGTGTTCCTTATTGGGGAATGGGGCTGATACCGGAAGCCGTTAGAAAAATGCAGGAATATGCGTTTGAAGAAGTTCATATGCATACACTGTGGTGTGCTTATTATGATGGAAATGAAAAATCACGACGGGTTATGGAAAAATGTGGATTTACATATCACCACAGCGTGGAGAATGTTTCTTGTCCATTGATTCATGAGGTAAGAACTGAGCATGTGATGTGCTTACGTAAAGAAGACTGGTTGAAAAGAGCTTAATTTTAAGCTCTTTTCTTATCAAAAAAATATAGGTTTATTATATTTTTGGAAAAGGGACTAGACGAACATCAAAAAATGTTGTATTATTATAAAGCACAAAAACTTGCAGAAGTGGTGGAACGGCAGACACGCTGTCTTCAGGCGGCAGTGGGAGCAATCCCGTGAGAGTTCAAATCTCTTCTTCTGCACCAGGTTACGTGTTGAGCGCTCTATATCAGCGCTTTTTTTTATGTGAAAGAGGGCAGAAGAAGAGATGCGTTCCCACTGCATGAATATAAAACAAAGACCTTGATTTCAAGGTCTTTATGCATCTATAAAGCTTTTTAATTTGTTGATGATATTGCATAATAGCATTTGTGCTTTGGATAAGGCGTTTTGATCTGCTTGTACATGGGCAGTGAAAGTACAAATATCTTTATATGTTGAAATGGATAATTGAAAAGATGGATAGGTACGCAGCGCAGTAATCACATATGCATCCATGATTTTACAATCATCAAGGCGCATTTGCGTATCATCTAATATACCAAGATTGGTGTAGGATATCGTGGGATTGTGGAAAACTTTACACGCAAGAAGTCGTATCCAGGATAGTGGCAAAAGGTGATAAAAGGTATGATACCATTTGATTTCTTTTAAACTGCTGTTTCGCAAACGTTCTTCTTTCATTTGGATGTGTATTTCCTGAAGGATCTCCATCCAGTTTTTATGCGCAATATCATGAATGGTAATTGCATAATCACCAGTAAAATTCGTGATACTTGTATCAGGACAATGTAATAAAAAAGGTCGTAGATTGACAGGGCATGGTATCGTAATAGATGATTGATGATATAAATCATAAAGTGCTAGCAGATAGGCACACATGCAGACATCATTAATTGTGACCTGATGATTGTTTACGATATGTTGAATTTCTGCGATTGGAATTTTTTGAGTAAGAATACGCTCATGTGTATTCATTATCTATGATATTTAGTTTTATCGGCACAGCCTTTGGCTTTTTATGTATAGGCTTTTTGGTCTTTATGAAAGAAAGTGAGGATAGATTTCGCTCATTTTGAACCGTAATAGAATCCTTATTGTAAAAGTGACATAAAAGATATAAGAGCTGCATAGCACCATTTCCATCACATAAAACATGACTGCATCCTATACGCAAATCATCATAACCTTGCGCATGTTGAATCTGAATCTGTAACTGGGGGTGTTTGGTAATATCCCATGAAGAAAAATCGAAGTCGTCTACTTCATCAATGATGGTATAAGATGTTAAGGGAAGCCATGCATGTGATGATTCATCATATCGGCATGCCCATTGTGGCATGAAATCAATACATTGTGAAACAGCCTGTGATAATTTGTTGATACATATGCATGGTTGTATACGCAATTGAAAATATAACACAGGTTGTCTTATGGATAAATCTAATGCTTCTAATAAATCTAGTTCTAATGCTGGATACATTTTATCACACCTTTTTTTACATGATAGCATGTTTTGGAAAAGAAAAAAAGCTGACAATGAAGTCAGCCTAGATATCTAAATCTTTATAGAAAGAGCGAAGATGTGCACAAGATGCCTTAAATTCAGTCATTTCCTGTTCATTCAAACGTAATTCCACAATTTCTTTTGCGCCACTGCGATCCATGATGGTAGGAACGCTGATATATAAATCAGTTTCTCCATATTCTCCATTCAATAATGTGGATACAGGCAGAATCTTGTTTTCATTATATAAAATGGTTTTGATAATACCAACCGTTGATGCCGCAATGCCATAACATGTATTGCCTTTACGATTAAAGATTTCCCACCCACCTTTGATGGTTGCTTCTTTAATTTCATCATAAGGATGTTTTCCAATACGATCTTCATTGTCATGCACAACACTATAAATATCCTTACCGCCAATGGTTATCGTACTCCATGGAATCATTTCACTATCTCCATGTTCTCCAATTACAAGGGCATTCACACTTCTAGGATCTACATCAATACGTTTAGCGATATTACATTTTAAACGTGCAGTATCTAATGTAGTACCACTTCCAATTACTTGATTAGCTGGCAGCCCACTTAATTTATAAGCATAATAACTCATGATATCCACAGGATTGCTGACAACGATCAAATGCCCATCAAATCCGGTTTTCATAATACTTCCTACAATAGATTTCATGATTTTCTTTGAAGAATCCAACATAATCAAACGATCATTTTTATCTTTTGGCATAGGTGCACTGGCTGTAATGACGATAATGTTTGCATCTTTACAATCATCATATGTACCAGCATGTACACTTACATTACGATGCATGTATTCCATGCAATGTGTTAAGTCTAATACTTCTCCTACAACTTTTTCTTCATTTAAATCGATTAATGCGATTTCATCACAGATTCCCTGATTTACAAGGCAGAATGCAGTACTGACACCAACGTTGCCAGCACCGATGATCACAACTTTACTTTTCTTGATATTCATTAATATACACTCCTTATACTTCCTAGTATGGCCTAAAACCTTTACAAGTATAGCAGTAGATATGGTTTTCTGTAAAGAAAAAAAGTAGGTTTCCCTACTTTCTAAATAAATGATTTCTTTTCTTTGCGAACAAGACACATGACGCCTGCACACATCAATAAGATAAAGCTGATGATATTGATGATGTTGGAAAATATAATGATAATTGCCGTTACAATCATGATAATGCCGCAGATTTTAGGGTTTTTATCTGTATTCAGTGCTGCGAAAGCTGAAATAATTGATGCGATAAAGGCAGGAATATACATCATATACATCGCTTGAATATCGCTGCTTGTGAAATGGATACCGATTTCATCATATTTACCAGGCTCCAATGTGATCTGAATGCATAAATACAAAGTAAAACCTATCAATGCTGCCGCAAGCAGGGCACCAATCAGGCCTAAAATCCTTTCTTTTTTTCTGTTGAACATGCCATCACTCCTCAATCCATATGAACAAATTATACGCTATTTTGAAAGAATTGCCAATCGTTATTTTTTATCATTATTTTCAATGGGATAAAATCGTGTTACAATAAGAGGGAAAAGACAACAAAAGCTGAAAATAGCTGGAAATAAAGAGATGATGCTATGAAGAAAATATATCGACATGTAAAATTTTATATCAAAACATCCTTAAAAAGCATACGCCGTCATATTGGCATGACTTTATCAGCTGCCATGGCAGTTTCTATTACACTGATTTTGATTTCGATGTTTATGCTGATTGGGGATAATTTAAAAACATTTACCTATCACATTGAAAAGCAATTAACGATTCGTGTCAGTATTGATAATGTTGCGACCCAAAAAGAAAAAGAGGCCTTAATGGCAGATATCAAAAAGATGGATGGTGTAAAAAAAGTTACCTTTAGCAGTGGAAAAAAAGAATTGGAAGAGTATAAGAAAGAATATAAAGATTCCAATCATTTGTTTGATATGTATGATGGGAAAAGCAGTCCTATTCGTGATGCACTTATTGTAGATATGGAAAATGCCAATCAAATCGATGCCGCATGTAAAGAAATATCCACAAAGAAGAATGTAATTTCAGCGGATTATGGAGGAGATCATACAGATGAGATGATTTCTGTATTTGCTTCTATTCGATCTGGTAGTATGATTTTTATCGTATTTTTGGTATTGATTGCGGCTTTACTAATTGGCAATAAGATCAAAATGAGTATTTATACAAGAAGAGAAGAAATTGCCGTGATGCGTAATGTGGGTGCCAGCAACTGGTTTATCAAAGCACCAATGATGCTGGAAGGTATGTTGATTGGATTTTTTGGTTCTATCATACCTGTCGTATTAACGATATTTGGATATCAATATTTATATCAGGTGTTCCATGGTGTATTTTTAAGCGATATGTTTCAATTACAGGCGGTATATCCTATGACAATTCAGATATCTTTGATATTGATAGGCATAGGTATGGTCGTTGGACTTGTGGGAAGTTTTTTATCCACAACAAAATATCTACGTTGGAAACGTTAGGAGGGTTGTTGTATGAGAAAAAGTGTCATGATTTCATGTGTAGCGTTGGCGATGATATTATCACAATCATACCCATTACAGGCGGAAAGCTTTGAGGGCAAAGAAGATGAAATGAATAAGCGATGTTCTGCAATCTATGATGAAAAAACCCAAAGCGAATGTTCGGCATATAAAGATTATCTGGTGAATAAAAAGAGTGATGCGGATAAGCGTGTTAAAGAACTGTCAAAACAAATTGCGGCAGTTGAAGGGGATATCACAAAATTAGGTTCTGTGATTGAACAAAATAATGCAGAATTAGCATCTGCGCAAAAAGTATTGGACAGTATTGAAAGCTCTGTGCAACAGACCAATGCATCCATTGAGAAATTAAAGGTACAGATCAAAGAAAAAGAGGATAGTATCAAAGAGCGTGACCAGTTAATGAAGGCACGTTTAGTAGAAATGCAGCCATATGTCGGCAGTAATAACTTTATTGATTTCCTTATGGGCGCCTCAAGCTTTACGGATCTTTTAAGAAGAACAAGCATAGTTGGCGAATTAAACAGTTATGAACAGGAACAGATTGAATTATTAAATAAAGAAAAGAAAGAGCTGAAATTGAAACAGGATGATGTGACTTTAAAAAAAGAATTATTAGAGGCACAGAAAAAAGATGCGAAAGCACAAAAGGAAGAAGTATCCGCAATCAAAGAGGCGAATGAAAAGCTGATGTCAGTTTATCGTAAACAACAAGAAAGCATCACTGCACAAAAGGTAGCGGCGCAGGTTTCCAGTGGGCAATATGCTTCCAGTATTCCAAATATTGATTTAAGTATCATACCAGATAACTGGGGTAGTGATACAGGAAAAGAAGAAACTCCATCAGATAATGGTGATAAGAATCAGGGAAATAACAACAATCAAGGATCAAATACGAATGATGGCAAAGGCGATAATGGTTCAAGTAATCAGAGTGGTTCTAATCAAAACAATGGCGGTAGCTCTAACAATGGTAACGCTGATGGAAATCATAGTGGTGGAAACAGCTCTGGTGGAAGTTCAGGACCGGATTTAAGCTCTGGCTGGGTATATCCAATACAGGGGAATTTCTATTATTCTCAGGGAACATGGGCATATACCGATGGTTCTCCACACAGAGGAATTGATTTTGGAACCTATCAGAATACGGGGTTGCCAATCATTGCGCCAGCAACTGGTATTGTTGTGGCAGTAAATGATGGTGGTGTGGCAAATCATCCTTGGGATGCAGCCCCATCCGAAGCGGAACAGATGGCAGGATATCCATATGGTGCAGGAAATGGCATGCATATGATTGTCAACGTGAATGGCATATGTTATGGCTTATCATTTTATCATTTAACAACTGGTTCATTTACCGTCAAAGAAGGCGATATCGTAACACAGGGTACTATGATTGCACGAAGTGGCAATGCAGGAAACAGCTGGGGACCACATTTACATTTTGAGGTAATGCGATTAGGCAAAATGTCTATGAAAGAAGGCGTACAGATGTTCTATAATTATGGCAAAGATTATTTCTATGGAAAATATTATGTAAGTTCCGCAAGATGTGATGTGACAGGAGAACCTTGTGCAGTCCGTCCGGAAAGTTTATTAGGCATATAAGCTGAAAACGATCATGAAATATGGTCGTTTTTTTTTAAGCAATTTATGTGTGTAATCAAACAGAATGTGGTAAAATAACCCCATGGAAAAGATAAATAACAAACAACTCGTAGAAGATTTATTGGCATGGTATGACGCCAATGCAAGAATATTGCCATGGAGAGAAGAAGCAACACCTTATCGTGTATGGGTATCTGAAATTATGCTGCAGCAAACCCGTGTGGAAGCAGTAAAACCATATTTTGAGCGTTTTATCCATGCATTGCCTGATATTTCAGCGCTGGCACATGCAAGTGAAGATACATTAAGAAAGTTATGGGAAGGATTGGGCTACTACCATCGAGTAAGCAATATGAAAAAAGCAGCCATTCAATGTATGGAACGATTTAATGGGCAATTACCATCTACATATGATGAATTGTTAAGCTTATCTGGTATTGGCGCATATAGCGCAGGTGCAATCGCTAGTATTGCGTTTCATCAACCGGTACCAGCAGTTGATGGAAATGTATTGCGTGTATTTAGTCGTGTATGGGTAATCGAAGATGATATCTTAAAGGAAAGCACAAAAAAGAAATTCCAGAAGCTGTTAATGGAGGTAATTCCAAAAGAGCGTCCGGATGCATTCAATCAGGCGGTAATGGAAATCGGAGCAATGGTATGTGTACCAAATGCTGCACCCAAATGCCATATTTGTCCACTTGCCCCTCATTGCAAAGGATATCAAACAGGTGTTACACACAAACTGCCAGTGAAAGCGGGAAAGAAAAAACGTACGATTGAAAAGAAGTATATCGATGTGGTTGTATATGAAGACAAAATATTGCTTCAACAAAGAGAAAAAGATGGATTGCTGGCGGGACTATATGAATTTAATACCTTTGATTATCCCCAGGAGGAAGAACTGTTCTTATCCACGCTGGATATCGAAAAAATCGTACCTTTAAAAGATAGTAAACATATTTTTACACATAAAGAATGGCATATGAGTGGAAAACTTGTATTCATACGGAAAAAGATAAAAGGCAACTTAGTCAGTATGCAGGATTTGGAAGAGCATTATGCGATACCTTCAGCATACAAAGCGTATAAGGAGGGATTGATAGAATGGATGAAACATATGTAAATGATGCATTATATCAGAAATTAAAGACATTTCAGCCATGGAATGAACAAGAAGCGGCTGATCAACGTGTCATGCTTGCATATATGGAACAATTCCCTGATATCTATAATCGGGAAAACGTCTTTGCTCATATGACAAGCAGTCCCTGGATCATGAATCATACAAAAGATAAAGTGTTGATGATTTATCATAATATTTATCGATCATGGGGATGGTGCGGTGGTCATTGTGATGGAGATCATGATAGTATTCATGTGGCATTAAAAGAGGGAAAAGAAGAAACAGGATTACAACATCTAAAACTTGTCAGTAAAGATATTCTGGCAATTGATATATTGCCTGTACCACCACATACAAAGCGTGGAAAATTTGTCAGTGCCCATGTGCATTTAAATGTCACATATTTATGCAGTGCAGATGAAGGGGAAGCCATCACCATAAAACCGGATGAAAATAGTGGTGTGGCGTGGATACCAATAGATAAAATTAACACTTATGTAAGTGAAGAAGATATGAAACCGGTATATGAAAAGCTGTTAAAGAAAGCGAAATACTATGAGGACATGTTCTAAAATGAATATGTCTTTTTTATTTGAAGGACGATTTCTTTCACAAACCGGTATGTTTTCACATATGGTATAGAGAGTATGGGGGTATATGATGAAAATACGTGTGATGAAATTTGGCGGTACATCTTTACGTAATCGAAAGACAAGAACCTATGTGTACCGGCATGTAATAGAAGCCAGTAAAACAAGCAAAGTGTTGATGGTAGTTTCCGCAATGGGAAGATATCCGGATGCCTATGCAACAGATACACTGCTATCACTTGGCAATGATCATATCAGTAAAGAAGAGAGCGCAAGACTTGTGTCAATTGGAGAGCAGCTGTCTGCCCTTACCATTAGTTCAGAATTACAGGAAATGGGCATTGATTCCTATTCTATTCCCTTTTGCGATGCAGGAATTATCACAGATGATACGTATGATTACGCAAGAGTGTTGGATTTAGATGATCATATGGTAAAACGTCGTTTACGAGATTACGATGTAGTGGTGAGTGGCGGCTTTATTGGTATCAATGATGAAGGAAAGGTCACAACCCTTGGCAGAGGCGGTAGTGATTATAGTGCAGTGTTATTTGCGGATATGCTGGGACTAAATGAAGTGGAAATTTATACAGATGTGGATGGTGTATATACGATGGATCCCAAAATGCATACGTATGCGATGAAATATGATCAGTTAAGTTATGATGAAATGTTGAATATGAAATCAAGAGTTCTACATGATCGCTGCGTCACATATGCTAAAGAACATCAAATCACCATTCATTTAAAGGGAACATTTTCCTGCAGTGCAGGAACAATTATTTCTCAATAAAAGTGACATAATTTCACATAACACGTACATGGATTTATGATATAATAGCTTTGTGAGGTGAATTCTATGAAAAATATCATTTTAGTAAAAAACCTGAATGACAATGATCAGGTAGAAACTTTAAGAAAAGCATTAAGTGAAACAAGAGTTGATTTTGATATCAATTTGGATAAAAAATGTGTGATTGTGGAAGGCAACAGCGATATGGTGGCAATTGCCAGAAAAGTTGTTTCTGATCATGGATTTATGATTATTTAAGGTATGAAAAATGTTGACGTGGAAGAAAGATCAAAATCAAAACGATTGGCATATGATCAGGGAAGAAGTCTTTGTGAAAGAACAGGGATTTCAAAATGAATTTGATGACATCGATGATTTCGCAACGCATATCTGTATATATGAAGATGGAAAAGCACTTGGCTGTGTTCGCTTTTATGTAGAAAATGACAAAATGCGTATTGGTCGTCTGGCAGTGTTAAAACAGGCGAGAAAAAAACATCTAGGTGCATATCTGTTAGAACTTGCAGAGCGTGAAATCAGAAAAAGTGATTATCGGGAAGTATATCTAGATGCCCAATGCAGGGTGGCTGGATTTTATGAAAAACAAGGATATGTAATATGTGGAGAACAACATTTAGATGAACATGTTCCCCATGTATTGATGAAAAAGGTTCTTTAAATGACAAAGACTTTTACTTGGAAATAAGTAAAAATATATCATTCATCTTTCTTGAATATCAAAATATCAAGAAAAGCAGCAGCTCCTATCAAAAAGGCCAGTAATTTATCAAGCCACAGATGGTTCGCAAAGAATGACATAAAGAATGTGAAGTTTAATAGTTTATATAAAGCATAATGTAAACAAAAAGCAATACTGCACACAAGTGCAGTTTTTTGTATTTTACTCATTTTTTTCACCTGTTTTATTCTATGAAAGTTCATTGGATTTATGAATGATTTTCCAAAGGTGGGCATAAAGTAGAATGTCAGGGAGGAAAAGAAATGAAAGCAAAAATCATAGCGGGTATCGGAATCGTTGTGCTTGTCGCTGCATTGGCATTCTCTATGAAGCCAAAGCCGTTTGATGAACAATTTGAAAGTAAAATGAACGATATGGATTCGTACATCTTAAGTGGCGATATGGAAATCACCAAAGGTGAGGACGTAAAAACATACGCTTTAGAAGTGGGATATCAGAAAGATGAAAAAGATTTATTTAAGGTATCCTTAGTTGACAAGGAGTTAAATCAGGAACAGGTGATATTGAGGAATGATGGCGGGGTGTTTGTGGTAACGCCAAGTCTGAATCAGGTTTTCAAGTTTGAAGGTGACTGGCCATTAAATTCTCCAAAGCCATATCTGTTGCAGAGTATCGCAGAAATCGTGAAATCCGATAAAGCAGAAATCACGAAGAAAGATGATGGTTATTTGGTAAGCAGTAAGGTCACATATCCAAATAATAAGAATTTTAATCAAGAAGAAATCATGTTTGATAAAGATGCCAATTTGAAATGGATACAAATCTATAATTCAGATCATGCAGTACAGTTAAAAATTGTATTCAATAAATGTACGTATGATTCAAAAATGAAAAAAGATTATTTTAAGACACCAGAAGCATTAGATAGTAAGACGAGTACAAATGGAATCAGTGAGGAAGATTTACCACTATATCCTGTGCAGGTATTTGACGCTGATTTACAGAAAGTATCTAAAATGAATACCGGAGCACAGATGAAACATGTGTTAGAATATGCAGGAGAAAAGAATTTCACAGTTGTAGAGTCAATGCGCAAGGCAGTGCCAGAAACCCAGACGGTGTTGATGCCAGGGGAAATGGTAGATAGTCTAGATGTGGTGGGGTTTTATGATGGCAATCATATGAGTGTGATTCATAATGGGGTGGAATACAGTGTATATTCTGAGGAATTGGGTCCTGAGGAAATGATGCAGGTGATCAACAGTATGCAGGTGGCTGTGATGAAATAATGGTAAGACGAGGAGATGTTTATTATGCAGATCTTTCTCCGGTTGTAGGAAGTGAGCAGGGAGGTGTGCGTCCTGTTGTTGTGGTACAAAATGACAAGGGCAATAAATATAGTAAAACGATCATTATAGCGCCAATTTCAAAGAAAATGAGTAAACCGCCAATTCCGACACATGTGATTTTTTCTGATTCGTCTTTGAGTTATGTATCCATGATTTTATGTGAGCAGTTACGAACAATTGATAAGAAACGTTTGGGACAATGGATATGTACGCTGGATGATAAAACAATTGATAAAATAGATCAGGCAATTCGAGTGAGCTTGAATATATAATTTGCGTATATAAAAAGGATGTCTTTTTGAAAAAAATGTAAAAAGGCATCCTTTTTGGGCGTTTAGTTGGAAAATAAGGTTAAAAGTTCATCAAAGGAATCGATTTTTGCGTCATATGAATCAACAGTGCCAAATCCATAAGTGGCGTATATGAATGGAATTTGTGCGTCTTCGCAGGCTTCTTTGTCTTTTTGAGTATCTCCAATATAAATAGCATCTTTTAGATTGTTTCGTTCCATTAAAAGGCGTATGTTTTTTCCTTTTGGTAGACTGGTGCGGCCACTGCATTCGCTATCTTTGAAATACTGGCCAATTGGATGGGCAGTAAATAAGGCATCGATATAGCCATCTTGACAGTTGCTGACGATAAATAGATTGTATGTTTTAGATAGTTGTGATAACACTTCTTTTACGTTTGGATATAAAATACCGCCATGTGTTTTTAAGTGATTGTTTTCGTTGTCGCAGCATTTTTGAATAAATGTCAGACGTTCACTTTTTGATAGGTATGGAAAAAACTGATCAGCAATATCAGGAATCAGTAGTCCCATTACACCTGCCATCATATCGTCTGTAATGAGTGGGTAGTTTTTGTTTTCTTTTGTGATAATTTCGTTGTAAGCTTCACAAATCTGATGTGTCGCATCCCATAGCGTACCATCAATATCAAATATTAAATTTTTTGAAATCATATCCTTCTCCTGTTTTCTTTTTGTTTATGCGCTATTATGGTATCATATTTTGAGGATATTTTCTATTGATCTTCTGCTTGCATTAAAATATTACAGTACCAGAGATTTTCGTCATGTACCAGATCTAAACGCATTTTTTTGCCTTTGTTTAGGCGGCGTTCAATTTTACTGTTCATGGCAAGTGGGATAATGATTTCTTTGCATGGGAAGCCTTCGCCACAGGATAGGAATAAATCGTTATGTATGATTTTAAAGGCGTTGGTGGACCATGTGCCGCTTTTGTTGTAAGTACCAGTTCTGTTTTCTATTTTGGCAGTGGCTATTTTTGTGGCAACTGTATAAAGCATCCAGCGACATGATTTTTCAATGCATGGAGAATATTGGAAACTGGAGAAGCGTTGTTTCTTTTTTAGGTTCACCATTTTTGTGATTAGACGTTGTAATTCAGATAAATATATGTATTCATATTGTTGAAGAATTTCGTGTTGTTCTTCATCAGTCCTTAGTTTTATTTGTACAGTGTAATACATAGTGGTCATCTTCTTTCTTTTTCATGAATTCATAAATATTCGTTTTTTTAACAAATTTTGGACAATTTTTTTGCGATTTATTGAAAATTAAGCTGTCAAACAAAAATGGAAATGTCTTAAAAATAATTAAACATTAGTACCGGATTATAGCTTTCCATCAAATGCTTCGATCACCATCACATTCATCCCTTTTTTCAGATATGCTTTACTACCAGATTTCGTTATAGGAATAAAATACTT
>NZ_QVFI01000017.1:0-96441 GCF_003433845.1 Absiella sp. AM09-50 | reverse complement strand
CTATATTCCTGATTTTTGTTTTTGTCAATACCCTTAACTTATTGGCATTGGTTAATCATATTTATCTTATTTATGTGTGAACTTATACTAATGATAACATTGTACAATAAATCTTCTATTGAAGATGTTTATAGCGCTTCATCGGATTGGGTTGCAACAGAATCGTATTTTGTTTTAAATGCTTCTCCAGATTTATTAAAACAAGGGAAAAAAGACGTTCAGAAATTATCAGAAAGTCTTTTGTTATATTCTAAATATGAACAAGATAAAGATTGGCAGAATATGTATCTAAAAGCAATGGAATATAATAGTTACTACGGACAAGTTTTTTCTTATTATCCTACAGATTTTAGCGAGTATTATATAAATTCAGATCGTCTTGAACAAATAAGAGCAAAATATAATTTTCCATCAATTAAATCTTATGGTGAAATTTTAGATCCATACGCAAATGCAGCAGAAATGTTTTCTTGGCCACTTCATGAATTAACTTATTTTACTGAACTATATGAAAAAAATCTAGTTCCTATGACTTATTCTCATGTGGATAGTACTACAGTCTTTTTACAGATCTTACGAAACATATTAGTTTATGCCACACCAATTTTAATTATATTATTATTTTATAATGATCGAAAAGAATATCATGATATGGGAATTGATAAAACTATGATGGTAATTCCAAAAGCAAGAAACAGATTTATTTTTGGGAAAGTTGTTGCTAATTCCTTGATTATAATGATGATAATATTTGGGCCTATACTGTGTTTTACTTTAGTTTTAGGCATATTTGATCATTTCCAAAATTTATCTTATCCTTTATTCGCTAATAAAGCAGGTATATCAAGTATACATTATTCTTTCTTTCCTAATTTATATAATTTAGGAACTTTACAAGAATCTATTGAATCAGGTATAATGACGAACTTTGGATTGACATATACAAGTATAAATATGCTGTTTAATCCATACATGGACTTCATTCCCTTATGGCAAGGAATTTTATTAACGCTTATTTTATATATCGCTTTGATATTTTTGTATGTTCAAATCAATATGTTTATCACAAGATTAATTAAGAATCCAAATTTAGCTTTAACGATTAATATAGCATTAATTCTAGCATTGATATTTATATCGCCATTAACTTCAATGGAATTCATAAATTCTTTTAATCCATTGACATATAGAGATCCGGGTATGAATGTTATGGGAACGAGCTATTATCCATGGTCATTAGGTATGCTTGTCATCTTCAGCTATAATATCATTTTATATTTAGGTAATAGAATAGTTTTTGCTAAAAAGTATTATGGATAATCATTAGAGATTATAAAGTGGAAAATTAAGTCCTCTCGCCTATTGTTCACAATGATCAATGCACTAAAGTTTTGATAATGATTTCCTTAATTTCTTATCTATGAGATATATTATTTCAAATTGGATGTAGAAAAAAATCTTCAAAATCGAGGATTTTTTTTATAAACCCAAAGCATATCTTCAAAAGTTTTACACATTTCTTTTTCTATCATATCTTAATCTATCTTATTTATAATATAATACATATTCCTCAAAAGCTTTTTTAAACTCTGTACATCTTTTCTGTGATAACGGAAGAATAGATCCATTGGCTATGATAATCTCTTTATCTCTTATTGCTTTTATCCAAAAACAGGCTTCATTGCGCTTTATATGGAAACAACATATACATCATACTGCGTTTTATATATAAATTCGCTATATTTTACTTTGCGTTTTATATATAAAATAACCATTTTTATATTGCGTTTTACCTCATGAAGATATATAATCAACTTGAGGTGATAGCTGTGCTATTTAAAAGAAAGATATATCAGAAATTAATTGATTGGAAAAATAATGCTGCTGGAGAGAAAGCTCTGATGATAGAAGGTGCTCGTAGAATTGGAAAATCCACAATTGTGGAAGAATTTGCGAAAAATGAATATAAAAGCTATTTATTGATTGATTTTAATGACGCAAGTGATGCTGTTAAGAATGCTTTTTCTCTTTATTTAAATGATTTAGATACTTTTTTCATGATATTAAGTGTAGAATATAATGTTCAATTATATCCAAAGGAGTCCATCATTATTTTTGACGAAGTACAACAATTTCCTAAAGCACGTCAATCTATAAAAAAACTTGTAAAAGATGGCCGTTATGACTATATAGAAACTGGATCGCTCATATCTATAAAAGAAAATGTTAAGGATATCACGATTCCTTCTGAAGAACGAAAATTGAAGATGTATCCTTTAGATTTTGAAGAATTTTGTTGGGCATTGAATGAAACAATGCTAGTTGAATATATAAAAAAATGTTATCAAGACCTCAAGCCTTTAGATGATACTTTGCATCATAAAGCTATGCTTCTTTTTAAGCAGTATATGCTGATTGGTGGTATGCCAATGAGTTTATCTAAATACTTAGAAAATAATAGAAGTTTTATAAGTTCAGATGAAGAAAAACGGGATATTCTAGCATTATATCGAGATGACATAAACAAAATTCAAGCGAAATATCGTACAAAAGTTTTGTCCATTTATGATCAAATACCATCATTTCTATCACAACACGAAAAACGAGTACGCTTATCTAATATCGAATTGAACTCCGCTTTTCCTATGTATCAGGATACATTTTATTGGTTAGGTAATTCCATGATTGCCAATGAGTGTTTTAATTGTAACGATCCTAATGTTGGTTTAGCTTTAAATGAAGATCGTACCTATGTTAAATGTTATATGGGTGATACTGGTTTACTTGTATCTCATGCATTTAATGAAAAAGAAATATCCGATGGTCAATTATACAAGCAGATATTAAATGATAATTTATCCAGCAATGAAGGTATGTTATTTGAAAATGCAATTGCACAATGTTTAGTAGCGAACAACTATCCTTTATTCTTTTACACAAAGTATAACAAAGAAAAGCATAGGAATGATATCGAGATAGATTTTATTATTTCTAATGGTTCTAAGACAAAACCAAAAATTCATCCTATAGAAGTAAAATCTAACAAAAAATATACAACAACATCTCTTGAAAAATTTGTTGAATTATATTCAAAGAGAATTGGTACTGCTTATATTATTCATACCAAAAACTTATCTGTGAAAAATTCAAAAATCGTTTGTATTCCAGCATATATGACATTTTGTTTATAGACTTAGCCTATAGAAATATAGGATTGGTTAGTATTAGATGAATATAGTGAAAAACCTTACTACATACAATCCTATAGAAACAATCCCAATTCACAAAAAAGTCCTTCACAATCATAGTGAAGGACAATACTTTCAACCCAACCATTTATATACCACATATCGGTCAGTGGTAAACTTTTACACTCTCTAAATTTTGTCTGCCTTTTTCTATTTTCGATATTGATCCAACAAATCTTTTAAATCCTTCCCTTCCTCATGCAGCTGATCCATGGTTGTATCTCCTACTAGACTTCCTCCATCAATCACAATACAGCGATCCGCAATTGTTTCAATTTCTTCAATGTTATGTGTAGAAATTAAAATGATGGTATCATCATGTAGCTGTTCAATCAATAATTTAATCGTATCTTCTTTTGCGTATACATCCAATCCATTAAAAGGTTCATCTAAAACAATCAGTTTCGCATTCATCGCAAATCCTGCTGCAATTTCTGTTTTCATTTGTTGTCCTTTTGAAAACTCTTTTATTTTTCCACCATCGGATATTTCAAACTTTGATAATAGTTCATCATATTTGTTTTGATCAAAATGAATATAGTAATCCTTTAAAAAAATTCCATATTCCTTTGCGGACATATTCGGCATAAAACTACCTTCTTCACTGATGAAAGCCACATCCTGATATTGATCATAAACAGGTTTCTCATTCCATAAAATGCTACCGTTATCAATTTGAATCAGATCTAATATTGATTTCAACATAGTAGTTTTACCACTACCATTTCTTCCAAGAATTCCAGTGATTTCTCCCTCCTGAAACTGTATGGATAAATTTTTTATACCTTTTCCATTTGTATATGTCTTACTCACATTATCTAATATTAGCATTATTTTTCCTCCAATTTCTCAAATGTTCCAAAATCCATCAAGCCATTCATATACGCAATTGACATATCGTAAGGGATGATGATATCTGTTTGATATAGGCAGGCATTACCTTCATATACAGCTAATCGCCATCCTTGTTCATTTGGCAGTAGACCATTCACATATAATTTTCCATTCCATAACAGAATATCATGTACTTTGTTTACCTTAAAATTAATATCATATAAAGTTTCTAAATCATCTGCATCGATCAATACCAGCTTATCTCCTGTGGATATGTACAGAACGTTATCCTTTTTTTGTATATATGTGCTTTGATCAAATGCTGTTAACTTTCCTTTCACTGAGATTTCTTTTATCATTGTTCCATCTGTTTGATACATTCCCAAATATATATTTTGCTTATCATGACTTGCGATATATAAGATATCATCTATAAACTGATTGGTATCATATATTCTGTTTACAGGCAGTTTTGTTAGTTTTTTGACTTTCTTTTCACCTTTATTATAAGTGATATCATAAATATAATTATCACCTTTCATTGCTTCATTGGTAATTGGCGCAAAGATATAAGATTCTTCATTAATCTGATATAAAACATCCTGTCGAACTAGTTGAAGGTCATATGTTTCTTCCCCCTGATCCATCGCAAGATGCTCACGCTTCCATTCTCCAGCAGAATACATAATCATATAATTTTCATTACTGTAATCGGTTAAGTCAGTGAAAAATTTATAATCATTCGCATTTCTTTGCCATCCATAACCTACCAATGCTTCATTCAGACATTGTTGTGTAGGATTACATCTTTCTACTTGATAAGTTTTTCCTTTATCGCTTTGATATAATATATAAGCATCTAAATCTTCATATAAACGCTTCCTTGTATAGTCATAATGATTAGAAAATTTTTGGTTTTCTTTGTGATGTGTGGTATTTATTCTACCATTTTTTAATGTGAATTCCGTCATATTTTTTCCTATTTTATAAGAGGCATGGAAGCTTACTGGTGCTAATTCCTCACGATTTCCTTGTTCATTTTGAAACTCTAATGTCAAACTATGCGTCATATAGGAAGATGAACATAAATAAACCAATAATCCAATGGCGATAATACCAGAAAATACAACTGTTTTTTTCATGATTTCACTTCCTTTTTCTGCCTGAATATTTGTTTTAAAGAAATATAAGAATAACCCCAAGCAGCAATATAAAACATCATATGAAAGATCACAGAATAATCTGAATATTGCCAACTAAATTGAATTTGACAAAAATCTAAGATGATCACAGGGATTACGAATATAAATTTTTTCAACTTAAAACTAATCGTAAATACATAGCACTGTATTCCAATATTCATCCATAACATGAGATTTCCGATTAAATTTAAACGTTCATATGGAAGCATCAATTTAAAAATCGCATTATCCCAGCTTGTAAGTACAATTTGATTGACACTGTGCATACCACTAATCATCAAATATAATAACCAGCTAAAATAAAATACTAGAAACAATCCCATAAAGGTAATCATATGAAATATTAACTCACTCCACATATAGGCTTTCTTTTCTGGCAATAATAAAATACGTTGATAAGTTTCTGTTTTAAATTGTTTAGATATCCGTCGTATTTGTATGATCCATAATGCAATCACACTTACCATGACAAGCAGCAAATAGGTATAACTATAAACCTGTTGCGTAAAACCAAGTGCCATCATACCTATGGCAACGATGATATAAAGGATAGAAATTGCTTTGATACTATGCCTGCTTGTCTGTTCCATAATCGTAAATATCTGTTTCATATGAACACCTTCTTCCACATGTTTCCTCTACCTTAACGATATCACAGTTTATCTAAATACAGTAGTCAATTTTCAAATTTATTCCTTAGTTTAAAAACTTTCCATGTTCTTTTATTTTGCTTATCGTATGATCCATTCGATAAGGCACTTTGATTTCTCCTTTATAAACACATGCACTGCCCTGATATGCCTGTAGATACCAGCTTTCTTCCTCACTGCCTTTGGTCAAGAGATATAGCATATCATTCACATATGTTAGATCATACATTTCCTGTTCAATCGTTATGGCATCTGTAGTTTTCATATGATCCATATCAATCACTCGATACTTCGTTCCTATTTTCCAAATCACATGATGATTTCTTACATACATTTCTGTAAGTGCATCGTCTTTGTGATATTGATAATCTATCTTCATTTCTTTCACCAGGGTACCATCTGTTTGATATACTGTGATATACAAATGGGTATCATCGTGTGAAAATACATATAATTCATTATCTGAAATCTCCATGGTTTCATATAAACGGTTTTTAGGAAGTTTTGTGATGGCAGTGACTTTATTTTCTTGGTTTTCTTTCAAATTGATTTCATAAATCTCATTTTGTCCGATGGCATGCTGGTCCATTGGCGGCATGAAATATATCGTATCTTTTCTTTGATAAACACCACGTCCTCTATCTTCTTTATTATCTTGAAAATACAAACCACGATGAATGTCTTTTATCTTATCTTTTTCTATACGATAACCCTTTGTCACAGAATCATTCACTTTACAGGTTGCCATATATTTTTTTAGTTGATATTCATCATTGCTGTTGTCAGAAATACTTGTTGTTACAATTGCCTTTTGTTTATCATTGGGATCAATAAGTGAAACATCCAAGCGATATGATAATGGGTATGATGCTATATTTTCATCCTGAATATCACAATTTTGATAAGTATCTCTCCAATTATCACTTAATAAATAACTTTGATCATCCTTCATTTCATAAGATTTATCTCCAATGACTTCATTTTTACCATTATATAGGTTTTCATAAATGGTGGAATCTGTGGTTTGAATATGATACTGAAATTTACTGCCTGATGCTTGGATATCAATATCACGCTGTCCAATTTGATAAGTCATTTGATAATTCAGAGAATCTAAAACTTTACGATTGCCTTCTAAATCATTCAATTCCATTTCAAATTGTTTGACTTGTGTACCTGATAACCACATACAACATAGAAACATAATTAAAGATATTAAAATAAATGCAACATATCCGGCCTTTTTCATTCTGACACCCTCTTTCGATTCAGGTTCATGAATTTTCTCATATGATAGAAATCATATAAAATTACGCCTGTAATAAATACTATAATAACAAAAAACATAGTTTCATCCACCGTATTCATATTGAATATCATCTCATATGATACAAAGATTGTTGGAAATACTGAAATCGTATTTTCTTTCAAAGCGATAGATAAGGAAGTCGCAAGGGTCTGGAATGCGAATAGCATGACATAAACAATCATCAAAGCAATATTCCAAATATTATCCATAAACAGAAAGGAAATGGAAATCGTGGACCATGTCGCAATAATGAATTCATTACTGTTTGTAATACCCAATATCATATATGCATAAACAAACCAGGAAAAATAAAGACATACAAATAAAAACATATAGGATGCTAGACAAAACAATAATTCACTCACAACAAATGCATAGGATTTCACTGGCAACAAGCGTAATCTTACAATGGCACCATCTTTCACCAATTCATTGATTCGATTAAAATGCACCTTCATAATGATCAATAAGCCTGCCATCAAAATGATATCAAACAGCAATTGATTATCTGCGAATAAGGCAATTGACATGATGACCACAACGCAAAAGATTGGATAAATCAAGCATAATTTTTTCATACTTTTTGCGCAATTCTGTTCCATCATAAACAGTATATCTTTCATTTTTCCACCCGCTTTCTTTACGCATACATGCGTTTTGGATGCCAGATATTTTTCATATATATACAATACGTGATACACAATAGTGCTGAAATCCCCAACATAGTAAAATGGTGGTAACATAATACCAATGGAACTATGGTAATACAAACTAGAATATCTTCTATTCGTTGTTTATGAAGCAGTCTGGATACCGCAAACACATGGCACCACATCGAAGTCGCAAGCAGCCATAGTAACATTTCCCCAGAATGACGCAAATTCATTACCAATATTTGAGCGATATAGCCATTCGATGATACAGCTTCCTGATAGAACATCTCAAGTTGTGCTGGTGTTACTTTCGTCTGATATTGTTCAATCGTAGATATTAAATTCAGCTTTAAAATATAATGTATAAAAACATAACAGCATACCAGCAACAGGAATACCACAATTGTATCTGCGATAAACCATGCATACTGATGTTTCCTTAAAAACATAAAGCGTTTCTTTCCACTATCATAGTCACGATACAACAAATATGCGAACGTTACGATATTTGAGATCATCACAAACAACAGATAAATGATCGATTTTGTGGTAAATGCGATGCTTTCTATTTCATTTATTGGCTGATCCTGCATATATGGCTTTAGTGTCCATTCTAATAGCACTGTTTTTTGTAGTACACAAATGACACCAATTACGACTCCCCATACCAGAAACATGATCCAATCTGTTTTTATTCGATGTACTATCGCTTTCCACATGTGTATCCCCTCCTTCATCTTTTAAAATCCATCCTAAAGCCTAAATTTTGATCATATGTATATCCACCACCATCTAATTTGTATAATTCCCATTCATAGATGCTTCCAACATACAATAATTTGCTTTTCTCATATACATAAATTCTCGCATCTGTTTCCTTTTCCTTGATGTTTTGATACCTTCCTAGCAAATAAAGTTTTCCATCTTTATAATACATATCCTGAATATAGCTTAATTCGTCTTGAAATGAATCAACGATTTTTCCACGATCTGCGTCAATCACATATATCGTTTCATCGATTTTTATATTAATATATTGATTGTTTTGCCTTAAGCTAATAAAAGATAAATCATCATAATCACAATTCTCTATACTTTCTATTTTTAATTCATATTGCTTATTCCCTTGTAAATCATAACCAGTGAAATACCAGTTTGGCTTATCATAGGAAACAACAATCAATAAATCTTTATTTCTTAATAATACAGAATCATTTCGCTGTGGCAGTTTCACAAACTTTTCTGCTTTAAAATCTTTGATTCGATAGATATAATTCTGTCCACTTCGATGATTATTTATTTCTGGCATAAAGTAATACGCACCATCCGACATAGGAATCGCAACACATACATCAAAATCATATTGAGCTGTTGGATCATCTTCTCTTGCATATGTTTGATCATCTCTACCATCTTTTCTCTTTAAATATAAACTCAAGCTATCATCACTATGCTCTACAATATCTGTACGAATTTCAGTTACTTTCTGACCATTCATATAATATACAAGTTGCGCCTCATCAATTTTTTGTTGATAAGATGTACTTCCATCAGCATTTGTTTCTAGCCATGGATTCGATGTTTCTTTGCCAATTCTATCTATATCCACACCTTTTATATCATCATAAAGCCTTGGATTCAGTACATCATAAGTAGGACTTTCCTTTACAATCTTTGTGGAAACATGTGCATCCTTTATACTAGCTTTTAAATAAGATTGTTCACCAGCATGCGTATATTCGATTTCCATATTCTTTAATACATCACGATTCCCTTGGATATCTTTTATTTGAAAATCTGCAGTTTGACTTTGATAGTAGAAATATCCCAATGAAAAACATCCACCTAATAAACCAACACATAGAAAGCTGATTATTTTTTTCATCGTTTCCACCATCCTTTTCCACCTAATAATTTATTCAAAAGATATAAACTAATCCCAAATGCCAGTAAGATGATAAACCATACATATGATTGATCTATAAAAAACCACATCACTACAAATATCAATATAATAAGTGCAGGCAAGACATATTCCTTTTTCATAAACGCAATACAAACGGTTGTAGATTGAAGGCTGAGAAATAACCAATAGCCTATTATTGTACACAGCTGAATAAAATCAGAAGAAAACACATAATATAACAGCTGATTATCTAATGCGGAAGATAAGTAAAATATTTCTCTATGATTGGCTATATTTAATGGATATATCTGGTAAATGATTATCCAGCTAATGAGTTCTCCAATCATTAATAATCCAAAAGATGCGAGCATAAACAAGCATTCACTTTTGACAATGGTACTTCTTTGTTTTGGAAGAAGGAATATACGATTCCAGGAACCATACGCATAGGAACGTTTCATTCTACGATATTGAATATAAATCAAACAAATACATGCCAATATCATAAATTTCTTAAAGTAAAGTGAATTCATAAGATTGTAATATTTAGAAAAATATGAATATATCAAGTTCGTTATCATCAATATCATACTGATTATAATGGTTGGTATCATGCTTTTTTCACATGTTTCCTTCATGATTGCCATGATTTGTTTCATCGAAATCCCTCCTTTTTTTATTTATGAATCTAGAAACTCAATGTCATGAAGTCCTCCTTTGGACATATCATTGATTGCTTGTATTACTCCATGATAGACTTCTTTATCATGTTCATAGACTTTAATATCAAGTACCTTACTTGTTAAATTGATTGCATAAAATCTGCCATTTTGATATGCTGTTTTTATCAGATTTTGTCGATTTATAACCTTACATTCATCTACAACTTTCATGGCTTTACAATCAAATGCATAATATGTTGTATCATCATTTAAAACGATGTAATGATCTACGAGCTGATTATTAATACTATAAATATTCTTGGTCGGAAGCTTTGTTTTTTGATTAATCGCGCTATTTTCATCAAATGACAACATATACATATTTTTAGTTTTCTTTTCAGATGCTAACACAAACAATTGTTGGTTCATAACATAATAGTTCATATATTCATATTGATTATCCAGCTTCGCAACTTTTTCTGCAATCAGCTTATCATCCTTCGTCATCACTTTATATAAATAAACATCTCCACTGACATTACCAGAGTTATTTGGGATAAAATAATATTCATGGTCTTTTATTTTCTTTAATGTGTATGTGAAGTGTTCATATGCATTAGGACGTATGATTGATAAATTACTTGTATCGTTGTTTATGATCGTTTTTTCTTGATAGATTTGATATCCATTTTTTGATACATCCTTTAAACCTGTTTCTAAAATAAATGAATTAAATGAAGAGCCACTTCCTGAAATTCGGTAGTTTATATTTACTTCATCTATATCTCTTCGATATAATTTACAATCATCCTCTGAACAAGCAAAGGTATCATCCTTGATTTCTTTCCATCCATCATTATTTTTATCATCATAAACTGGTTCTTGGTCTGCGTAAAGGATTTCCTCATGATCGTTATGATTTACAATTTGATAAGTCACTTCTTGATTCTTATAAAGAACATCTACTGCTTTTGGTGTATTAAAAGTAACCTTCATTGTGATATCATTTAATATATCTGAATTCCCACTCATCGTATGAATTTTAAAGTCTGCATGCGTGTATACATATTGTAAAGAAACATATCCCAGCAACAATAATACAATGGATGAAATGATAAAGTATTTTGTTTTTTTCATCATGCATTCCTCCTAACTCTTAGCCATTTTGCCAAGAAGTAATAATTCATACATATAAACAAGAAACACATCATAATCATTACCCAGTTTTGAAACTGAAGAACACACAACACTGCAATGATACCCATTCCCAAATTTAATAACGCAATCCCAGTTTTAGACCAGGCATGTGAGCAAAATGTATAAAATACGATAAGCATTGCCAGCATGTTTAAAACGATTAGCATTGCTAGAAATCCCTGTATTTGAATAGGTGCCAATACAGAAAGCAAAGGATTGTTTATCACGGTAAAGAATAAGGCATTTACAGAATATGCTGATTCAAAAATCCACATAGAACAAATCCATGATAAATAACAGGTCACAATCAACATGAATAATGATGATGACACAAATATTAGTTCACTCCATAACAAACTATAACGCTTGATTGGTAATATTCTCATTCTTTGATATGCCCCATCTGCCACAATGCTTTTCATTCGTTTATCGTGTATGATCAAAATGACTGCGAGCATTATCACAATAAGTATCGTCCATAAAAATTCATCCATATCCAAAAGGAATGTTCCTAATATAAATCCTATTATATAAGTGATACATAATGGCTTTAGTGATTTTGCACATGTTTGTTCAATTAATTGGAATGTTTGTTTCATATGGGTGCCCTCCTTTCTTTTTATTCTAAATTCGCAGATACATCCACATAAGAATAGTTCGTATATACTTGTGAATCTGTTTTACTCTCTAACTTCATAAGTCCTCTATATAATTCTTTATTTCCTTTTATTGCGATGATTTCCATATTTGTATAGGATACATTCGTTTCTTCCAAATAGCCATATATTTTTGCCACAAAATAGAATGTGTTATCTTTATATAAGATATCTTCATATCTAAAGCTTACATTTTTATTATTATCTGATTTTTCAACCATTTCTAGACTACATTGATCTAAGATCTTCATTGTATCCATATCCACGATATAACAATTATCTTCATCCATAATACTGATGATATGATTATGGATAAATATATAATTAATCCTCTTGTCAGATAATTTTACTTCCTTAAGGAAGTTTCCTTTTTCATCATACTTTTGAAAATAATAATCACCTTGCTTTTTCACAATCATATATAGCTTATGATTGTATGTGTAAAGTTTTAATTCCTTTTGATGTTCAGGCAGGCTCGCTAGTTCTTCATAATACGCTTTTTCATCTTTTATATAAATACGATAAATATGACTGGTTCCTTTGGTATACGCATCACGATATGGCACAAAGTAGTAATCATCCTGATCTTGTACGATAAGATTAGTATTGTTATTTGAATAAGCATATATATTATCTTGATCATGTAAGTCCTGAAGCCTATAAATAGAATTTGTACTTTCATCATATAATTCTTCTATGATTTCATAATCATCATTGGAATACATCGTAAGTTCAGGATTGATGGTTATGTTCATAGGATGATAATTCTGATTATTATAAACAGCCAATCCAGTAGGTAAAAAGATTGTATAAACCATGTCTGCTTGTGAAACTGTTCTGTTCTTATATTTATCTTGTTTCTTCCATTCACTATTGGCTTTTGCGTTTTTGTAATCTATATATACACTTACAGAATCATCAAAACTGAGATCTTTCATCATCTTTATATTGCTTTTTTTATCAATATTGGTATGCATATTTCCCTTTTCAAATGTAAGACTCGCATGTGATGAATTTTCATATCTTTGTGTATTAATTTTCATATTCACTTTAATATTCTGTAAAGCAGATACATCCCCATGAATTGTTTGATATTCCAAATCAGGTTGATGATAAAGTATCGCAAATGTAATTGTACTCATTAAAATCAATACAACTGAAACAATCATAAACACTCTTACTTTTTTCATTTTGATTGCCTCCTTACGCCAAAGGCTGATTTCAATAATTGATAAGCGATAAACCCTATCATCATATAAATAAGCATTAAGATAAAGCTTCCAAACAAATATTCCATAAAAGTAACAATGACAAGAATAAATAATAAGATAACAGAAATACCACAGTTTTTACTATCCAAGGCGATTGAAACATGAAGAAATGTAAATACAATCGTTATGATACATACAACAATGATCATCATCACCAAGTGTAATAAAGAAAATGGCATAAAGAAGAATGCTGCCTGATGATCTAATAGATATAACCAAAATGTATTACCCAGAAAGTGAAACTGATCTTTGATGGGAAGATATAAAACAGCGATTACCAGTTGCTGTACAACAATCAATAACGCATAGGATACACCGGTAAAAAGTAATTCACTGTGTAAGAAAGATTTTCGATTCATAGGAATTAACCGTATTCGATTGATTGCGCCATCTTTGATTAAACTATTCAGACGATGTACATGGATACGATTGACAGCTATAAATCCAATAGCCATCAGAAAATAATAAACCAAAGCATCTGAATTAGGATTCATTAATCCAAGAGTGCATTGCACAATTAATAAAATGATATAGATAATACATAAATGCTTGACACTTTGATCACAAGTATTTTCCATATATTTAAACATTTCTTTCATAATTTCCCCTTTCTGTATTATATCCATAATACACCTCATATACAAAAAAATTAATCTTCCCAATACTTTGTCAGTAATGCGATCACTTGTTGGAAGTTCATTCCACTATTTTTACAGTTTTGTATAAATTCTTTAATATCTGATTCTACAAATTCATTTCGTATCTGGTTTATAATTTCATCATTGACCACAATCACGCTTTTTACATTGCTGATGGTACGAATAATACCTTCTTCTTCTAGCATTTTATAGGCTTTTTGAACAGTATTTGGATTGATGGATAACTGTGTAGCAAGTTCTCGACGACTTGGTAATTCCTCATGATCTTTAATTTCATTCATCAGGATGCGCTGTTTCATGTAACGACATATCTGAATATACACTGGCTCCTTCTTATGCAGTTCCATTGAGTGAAAGGATATCATCATACCACCTCCTTCAACTGTATTATGGCACTAATACACTTAACTGTCAATAGAAAGGAAGATTATTTATGATATTAAACAAAATATCATCATGGGGATGTTAAAAGTAGAGTTTACACAAAATGTTATACAGAAACCTTGATTTTCATTTTATTTTAAACACTTTTCATTTGTATATGATAAAATTTAGATATTATTGAAGGAGGATATAATGATGTCAGAATGGAATGTTAACCAATACACATTATTTGAAAAACAAAGAACGCAGCCTGCATTTGATCTTGTGAAGCGTATCAGCGATTGCACTCCACATAGTATTGTTGATATTGGATGCGGTCCTGGAAATAGTACAGAAATTTTATATCATCAATTTCCTGATGCAAAAATCATAGGGATTGACAGTTCTCAAAATATGATTGATAAAGCGAGAAACCGATTTCCTGATATAGATTTTTATACTTGTGATGTGTTAGATTTAAAAGGAACATACGATTTGATTTTTTCTAATGCCTGCCTGCAATGGGTCCCAGATCATCAGACCCTAATTCCTTTTTTGATGGATCACTTAAGCGATCATGGTGTATTAGCTGTACAAATGCCATATAATTATGAAGAACCTTTATATAAAATCGTAAATGAAGTAACTTCTGATTCAAAATGGGGATTTGATAAACTACAGATTGAGCATAATGTAACGCTGGATTCACGTTCCTATATTGAAATTTTATCCAAATGTTGCACAGAATTTGATATATGGGAAACCAAATACTTTCATTTACTGCCTAATCACCAAGCTTTAATTGAATGGATCAGAAGTACAAAAATCAGACCATATCTGGCAAAACTTGATTTTGAAAAAGGAATCGCTTTTGAGAAAGAGATATTAGACAAAGCGATATCTGCATATCCACCGACAAAGAACGGAGATATTATTTTTGGCTTTAGAAGGTTGTTTTTTAAAGCTTATAAATAATTTATGAAGTAAGATATTTCATTTACATACCACGATTGTTGTGTATAAAAAAATCCATCATTTAGATGGATTTTTACCCTATAGAATTGATAATTGCTCTTGATAATAAAGGCACAATCTGATTTTTCCTAGATAAGATATCCTCTTGGAAACTATGCGTTTCCCCCTCTTTATCAGGGAATGCTTCCACAACTGTTTTTTCAAGTTCTCCAGATGCATAGAAGATAGAACCATTTTCAAGGATACTTGTAAATGCCACAACTAATAAATCTAATGCTTTCGCATTCACAAAATCATGCATGGCTGCTTTTAATTCTGTTTCTATTTCTCTTGCTTCAGATACCTGATAAGCGATAATCTGAGCAATAGCCACAGCTTTTCCATCAATTTCAAAGCGTTTGATATCCTGATTTAATAGCTCATCCATTGATTTATTGGAGATGTTGCTGCTGACTTTAAAGATTTCTTTCGCAAATACATCAATATCAAGTTCTGCGATATCTGCTAGAACCTTTGCCATTCCCATATCTTTTTCTGTTGTGGTTGGCGATTTAAATTTCAATGTATCTGAAATGATAGCCCCCAGTAGCAGACCAGCAGTTTCTTTTGGAATACTCATCTGATTTTCCATATACATAGAAGTAATAATGGCAGCCGTACTTCCAATAATTTCATTACGGAAGAAAATAGGACGGTTTGTCGCAATATCACTAACACGATGGTGATCAATGACCTCTAATAAATCAGCTTTCTCAATACTTTTTACAGATTGGGAATATTCATTATGGTCAACTAAGATTACCTGCTTATTGTGTTGATTCAGGATATGATAACGAGAAACATAACCGCAAAGCTTGTTGTCATCATCTACGACTGGATAACTGCGATATCTTGATTTCAACATTTTCTTTCCAACTTCATCCACAAATTCGTTGATATTGAAGCTGACAAGATCCGTTTTCATAATCAGTTTCACAGGTGGTGCAAAGAACAGATAACGTGTTGTATTCATTGTTCCATGCCCTGATCGAACAATTGGACAATGGAACTGTTTTGCCATTTCTAATACTTCATCGGCAATTTCTTCTGTCCACACAACCACTAACATTCCTGCGCCTTTCGCAATGGCAGTAATCTGTGCATCCTGATCATTTCCTACAATTACCATACGATCTTTTAATTCATAATTACGAAGGCGTGTTTCCGCAATCGCAATGATACTGACTTTTCCATTAAAATGACGCTTAGGATCATCATATATCACAGAACCATTAATTGTTTTCGCAATATATTCTGTCGGCGTTTCTTTCAATAATTTAATAGACAATGCGGTATCGCCCAAACCAATAGTTGCGACATCAGAACGAGTAACCATACCCATCAATTTCCCTTGTGTGTTCACAACACCAAATGACTGCTTATTCTCGGATGTCATAAGCTCTAATGCTTCTTTGATGGTCGTTGTTGGCGAAATTGTTAATGGATCATCAATTTCTATTTCATCAAGTGTAGCTCTGGCATCTTCAAACAGCATTGGTTTTTCAATATGGAATCGATCTAATAAATATTGTGTTTCCGCATTGATATCTCCTAAACGACATGGAATTGCATGAACGCCTTTGCGTTCTTTAAACTGTGCATAAGCAATCGCAGAAACAATCGAATCTGTATCTGGATGGCGATGTCCAGTTATATAGACAGTTTTATTTTTTTTCATGGCATCTACCCCTTTTAGTACGTTTTAATTATAGCGAAGATGATAAAAAAAGCAATTCATATTACTAAGAAGTTTTTCAAATTTGTCATGAATGAAAGATATCTTCCATTTCATATCAAATGAACTTCCATATTTTGATAATTTTCCCATGATTACAAAGGCATGAGATTCATTATAAAAAGGATTGAATTGACATCAATCCCATTAATCTTAAAACCAATAATCTTCTGGACGTTCTCTACAAGGTGTCCTTCCACTTACTGAACATACATTGGCTAGACCACGATCACCGCTCCATCCACAACCCCATGAGAAATCTGCGCCGGAATTATTAAAATAATTAATTGCATCCGCAACACTCATTTTCCCAAGATTAAACAACTCCACATGCGCATGTGGACCACTGACATTTCCACTTGCCCCTGTTCTGCCAAGCAGCTGTCCTTGTTTAACCTCTTGTCCTGCATGAACCATAAAATCTTCATGTGCCATATGTGCAAAACTAACAGCATAAGTTGTTCCATTAACCTGTGTAAGGAACATAATCGTATTCGCTCCACCTAATGGCCAGCCAATCATATGATTCAGATACCCATCGTATGTTCCATAAGGGTTTGCGGCAAACAAGATGATTCCATCCGCAGGTGCCACAATGGCAGAACCTACACCAACGCCAAAATCAACGCCTAGATGTACACCACCGCCAAAGCTTGCAGGATAATACCAGGTACCGGCAGATAAGCCCCCATTAATTGGACTCATCAAGCCATTGCTTGTATGATGAATTGTTCCACCACTTCCACTATTCGTGGAATTTTCTTTATTATAATCAATTTTCTGTGCTACAGATGTATTAATATGTATCATATTATTCTGTAAAACTGAGGCATCCGCCTTCACATTACGCACTTTTTCATATAAATCCGCTTCCTGTTTACGATATTGATTTAACAGTTTCTCACGACTTGCTTTTAACTTTTCCTGACTTTTCTTATTCTTTTCATTTTCAACTTTCGCATCTTCTTCATTCTGTTTCAAACGTTGTTTTTCGTTCTTATCTAAATTTAATTCCTCTTTTTCTTTTTGAATTTTTTGAATCTCAATCTGATCATTATCCGTGATCTTTTGAAGTCCTTCTACCTTACGAATCAAATCCATTAAATCCTTTGCGCCCATTAATATTTCAATATTTTCATTCGTACCAACATGTACCTGATCATTTACCATTCTGCTCTTGATCAGCTTATCTCGTTCCTCAATATTCTTTTCTTTTATTGCGATATCTTTATCAAGTTTCACAATCTGACCAGCAATCTTTGAAATTGTCGCTTCATTTGCTGCGACTTGCTTATCTAAATCTTTTATGATATCACTTTGTTGATTCACCAGTTTTTCTAATTCATCAATATTATCTACAACTTTTGCGCTCTGATTTTCTAATTTACCAATTTCATTTTCTACATCGGATTGCAATCCCTGGTAATATTTTTTAAACGCTTTACAAGCTTGTGCCTCTTCCTGTGTTTCCTGGGAAATAGAACATTTGCTTAACCATTCATCTTCATTTCCAGCAAAATCATAAGCATATATATGTGATGTACCCAAACATACAAACAAACTCAATCCTGTCACAACACAAAAAAACTTTTTCTTCATCAAAACACTCCTTTCTAATTTATGTATTTCTTTTCTTCTTTATTATATCACTAAGAAAAAATATAAAAAGACTACAATTTCTGTAGTCCTTTACCTTATAAATTCAACATCCTTTGTAGACAGGAAAATACATGCTTATCATGCAGGGTCTTTTCAATACGGATACACCCACGACGATAAGATCGTATCTGTTTCTTACGGTTTGCGACCATGAACACGGGTAGAAATGTTGGATTACAATATTTCAATTTCCTTGCTTCTACGCCATCATGTATTGATGTGCCACCTACAATTCGACATGCATAAACGTATTGTTTATCATTCATGGAGGGTCGTAAAAATTCTCCAATCAAATAGTCAATTTCTACATCACATCCAGTTTCTTCCTTAACTTCACGCAAAACACATTCTTCCAATGTTTCCCCCTTTGCCTGACGCCCTCCTGGTAAATCCCACAAAGGAAAATCTTTTCTTTTCACTAGTAAAATATCGTGTTTTTCATCTTCTATCACCGCAAAACATCCAACTGTATTTCTCATATCACATCACCCGGCTATTAGTTTAACACTTGTGAAGTGCCTCTTTCTTAAGTTTATATTACGAAATATGAACAGTTTTGAAATATTATGCGAATGAAAATTAAAGGTATAAAAATAAACTTATGTATATCATCTTTAAGATAGGATATTTTTTATAGTTGTATAATTTTACATATCTATTCAAGAATATAAATATATAAATCTTAATTTTCGTTCTTATTTGAGAACAATGATTCAATTAAAGCGTTCTAAAATGGAAGTGAGGTGATTCTCATGATTGAATGTAAAAAATATCTTCAGCAAGTGACGTACAGTCGATCTAAAACAAAAGTTCTTTTGGAAAAGTTAGTCAATGAAGGTATTGTAAAAGTTGTTGGCACTGGGAAGAGAACAAAATATCATTTATAATCTTAATAATAAGCATTTCAATAGTTTTCCTATTTTATACAAACTTTTAAAACAATTTGATTAGTTTCTCCGTTTTATACAAGCTTTCCAAAAAAACTATCATCTATCAATATACTAATATCTGTCATAATTCAAAGCAAAACTTTCACTTTATGAAATATGATGTGATCAAGAAACAAGATTAAGTTTCATAAGATTCCTCTGTAAATATTCTGATCACTTGAATCCATGTAATAAAAAATCATAGATATTCTGATGAATAATGCCATCTTTTGACATATCAAAAGAATCCGTTGATAAGACATATTTAGGACAATTATCTTTTATTGGTGTAAATGCATCAAATTCTCTATCATAAGTTGATTTACCGTTTTTATCTTTATCTTCTTGATTCAATATATAACAAACTTGAATATATTTCTTATCTTTGCCTCTTTGCGCGATAAAATCAACTTCTCCTGCATATGTTTTTCCAATATAAACTTGATATGCATTTGCTTTCAGATAGATATAAACAATATTTTCAAGCGATGAACCAATGTTCATTTGATGTTTTTTGATATTTGCAAAGCCTAAATCTATCGCATAGTATTTTTCATAGAACGATAATATTTTCTTTCCTTTAATATCATATCGCTCTACTTTTTGTATGAGTAACGCTTCAGCTAAATAATCGAGATAACGATATACGGTTTCTGGCTTTACTGATTTAAAAGTTTTTCCTAAATGAGTTACAACATTATTTGTGGAAAACAATTGTCCAATAGAATCAAATACATAATCTATTATTTTTTCTAACAAAACTATGTCTTTGATATCAAATCTCGTAATAATATCCTTGTATAGAATAGAATGATATACATCTTGTATATAGCTAGCCCTTGTAAGTTCATCATTCATTTCAAAACGTTGTGGTAGTCCTCCCCATTTCATATAATCTTGTAAATAGGATTGCAAATTTGCATGTTCCATATCAACATCATAATATTCTATCATCTCTTTAAAAGAGAATGGAAACACTTCAAATTCTATATATCTTCCGGTTAATAACGTACTTAATTCTTTTGATAATAATTGTAAATTTGATCCTGTTAAAAAGATACTGCAATCATACTTTGCTCGCAATGAATTTACAGTTTTCTCAAATTTCTCTATATTCTGTATCTCATCAAACATTAAATAATAGCGCTGATCATCTTTTATTTTATCTTCTATAAAATGATTTAGATCTTTATATGTTTCAATTTCATCATAATCTAAAAATTCAAAGTTTAAATATATGATATGATCTTCTTCGATTCCCTGATTCAACAATTCCTCTTTTATTTGCATTAGCAAATAAGATTTTCCAGATCTTCTCATTCCAATCAAAACCTTAATTAAGCTTGAATGATAAACTGGACGTATCCTTACTAAATAATCTTCTCTTACTTTATGTATCCTATCCTAATTATGAAAAAAACAGCCAATTAATTCAACTGGCTGTTTTTTTACTAATCTTCTTCATCCTCATCATCAAATGATGGCAATTCAATTTCTTTTAATACCATATTTTGCGTTTCTAAAATATGCTTTTTTAATTCATCCATAGAGTTCATTGTATTTCTACTGAATATCAAATCGATCAATAAAGGTAGTGATAATCCGGTATATGCTAATATCGGTGTTCCTTTTAACATTGTTTTCAATAACGCATTAAATGGTGTTCCTCCATAGATATCGCATAATGCCAATACTTGATCATTTTCCTTCATCAGTGTTTGATACGCTTCCACAATTTCACTTTCCAAAGTTTCTAAGGATTTATCTTCTGTAAGTGCTAAAGCGATGATTTGTTCCTGTGGTCCCGCAATCATTTCTGCACTGCCTAAAGCTGCCTTTGCGAATTCTCCATGACTAATCAATATCATCCCAACATTCATAGATTAAGCCTCTTTCAATAATGCTTCAAAATCAACATCAGAATCTGTTGGTGCCATCTTAGCATTCAATTTAACACCTTTACCTGCTAGATATAAGAAATCTTCGATATCCTCTGGTGTACAGGCCACAGATTTTTTAATTGTTTTGGTATTTTGTTTACCACCCATATTTCCTACATTGATTTCTTCAAAGTGATAACCTAATTCTTCAATTTCACGTAATGCATGAGGTCCTTTCGCAATGATAAACACTCTTTCTCCTTCATATTTATTTGCTTTCAGATTGTCCGCAGCTCTTTGTGTTGTTAAGATAGACAATTTACATTGTTGTGGGCAAACCATTTTCAGTGCTGCTTTATTGACTGCATCTTTTACAACATCATTATCCACAATCATAATTCTTGTTGCTTTGGTATGCATACTCCATAAAACCGCAACCTGTCCATGAATTAGTCTTTCATCAATACGTACATTCACGATATTCTGCATAAGTTTTCCTCTACTTTCCTAATGATACATAATCATCTTTATTTTTACTACTTGCCTGTAAGCATTCTTTTTTATTGACCTTATATTCCTTTTTCACAGGAAGCTCACCATATAATAATGGATCATTGGTATCCTTCATATGTTGATCAAGCTTATAAGATAATGTCTTTTTAATTTCTGCATATGCTTCATCATTGACGACATTATTGCGTTCTCCTGGATCATAAACTAAATCATATAAGGCTTCTTTATATTTTAATCTGTCCTGTAAACCATGATCCATAAAATAATCCTTTGTTAAGGATTCATCTATATTAGACAAATTCATGTGTAAATATGTTTCATCATAATATCGAATCAGTTTATGTGTTTTACTGCGGATACAACGAATAGGCTCATAAGAGGTATGGAAGTTTACTTCTGCATATACTTCATCTCTATGTGCATACGTTTCATCTTCAAAGTTTTCCACAAAAGATATTCCTCTCAACCATGATGGCTTTGGCAAATGTAACAAATCGCAAAGTGTTGGGAATACATCTATATGTGATACCAATTCATCTACTACCTTTCCTTTCGTAGTAGAACCTGGTACACGCATGATAAGCGATACGCCAATGCCACTATCAAATAGTGTACACTTACTAAAAGGATTTGCCAAGCCATGATCTGTTGTAAACAAGATGATAGCATCATCATACATATCATTTTCTTTTAGTGCCTGTATAATTTTTCCCACACATGAATCTGCGGATTTCGCAGATGTTAAGTATCTGGCATAATCCAATCTGGTTTGTGAATTATCTGGTATTGGATATGGAGGTTTACATTGATTCACATCAATATCTGGATCTATTTTATCTGGAAATCTTCGATGTGTCGCATACATACCAAAGGATAAAAATAAAGGGTTTGTTTTGTCATACTGATTTAAATAGGATACTGCCTGATCTGCGTTTTTTTGATCCCAATATACTAAATCTTCCTGACGATATCCTTGAGGACTGGTTGTAATATCTTCTTGATATCCCAATGCCTTTGATCCATCTTCATGATCTAAATACCATCCTGCCTCATGCTGGATACCACATAATACGCTATGATAACCATGCTTATTTAGATAAGGAACAAGATGTTTGTCATAATCTAAAGTAAACCCTCGCTGTGCTAGTCCTAACATACCATTTTCATGTGGATAAAGACTTGTTAACATGGAACAACGTGATGGTGAACAGGTTGGTGATACACAATATGCCTGTCGAAACGTCGTAGCATCCTTTGCAAGTGCATTTAAATTTGGAGTAGAAACAGCATAGCCATATGGTCCAAGTACTCTTCCTGAATCATGTGTATGAATATATATTACGTGCATTTAATCACTTCTTTCTTATATAGATAGGTGATGACCAAGCACAATCACCATTTTTCTGCCACACACGCAAGCGATAGCAACAATCTTCTTCTACCTGAATTTCTTTTTGATAATCAAGTGTATAGGCTTCTTCCCATGCGAAACGATGTACTTTGAATTTGTATGCATTATGCCACCATGGGTCATCACGATAATGTTCTATATCGCCCCATGTATCTTTTGTAAGCTGTTGAATATCATCCCATAAGGCGAATACTTTGCTATGTTTTAAAAGCTCTTCCACTGATAATTTATATTCTTTACCATCTATCATCAATGTAATATATCCATCTTTTTCTGCTTCTACTTCAAAGATAAATCCTTCAGTTGTGACATTGCTTGGTCCCATCCATTTTCCACTTGCGGTTGATTTATATGTTGTTAAATCAAATTCACAAGAATGCTCATCTACATTGTATAATTCTTGTCCAAAGTTATTCCAGCATTTTTCTATACTTAACAGCTTTCCATTGCCACAGTCAAGTTTTCCATGCCATAGTTTTTGAAAGATATCTTTATAGACTCTTGTATCTGGTCCCCATCCAAATTCTATGTGGAATTTAAAACGTACGGTTTGTGGTATTTCTTTTAATTCCCATGTACCAGAATGAACAACCATTTCATCTAAGATATTTCCTTTTAATATTTCTACACGATCAATGGCATCACTGCCTTCAATATGCATCTTCAATACTGCTTGATCTGTAATCACTTCTCCACCCATTGGTATATCATTGATTGTAAAGTCAACGCCTATTCGGCTTTGACTGACACCATAAACACGGCGATTGATAAAAGCATCCCATATAGCTTCTTTACTGTTATCTTTTGCAAGTACACACATAGAGCCATGTTCAAATACACCTGGTACACCATGATTATCACCAGCTGCCATGATACCTAAATGATATCCTTTTTCAATACCACGTTCTAATGAGGTTTCTCCAGTTCTTGGTCCCATATGGATATGACGATTCATATCTAATGGTCCATCATCACTTTCACTACAGCCATGACTAGAATAGATTTCCACAAATGGTGAGAATGTTTCATTGTGTGTTTCCCAGTTCTTTCCACGACTGCCCAGCTGATAGGCGATATGATGGGGGATCCCAATAGCGGATACTCCTTCATAGCTTTTTACTAATTCTTCATAACGAAGTGGATGATGCATTTCCTGTTCATTATCAAGAAAGAACACATTGTGATCTCCATCTTTACCGCTTCCCTGCCATTCGTATCCCATGAACATTGGAAAACCTTCTGCATTTTTTTCTTTCGTGAATGTACGAATATATTCCCAGTCTTTTTGAATATCTTTATCTTCATGTATATCTTCTACTGCAAGTCCTGATGACGTCATTTTCATATAGAAAGGGTAATAGGCAAATGGCCAAAAATCCATTGTTTTTTTAATCTGATCATACCAGTGGGGTAAATCATTGATTTGTTCATGGTGCAGATTGCTATGCATATCTGTCCATAGTTTCTTGTATTTCATTGGATAACCTCCCTGTTATCTTTACATGATACCAAAGCCAACCATCACTGCTGCGAATACAACAATGGCAAGTATAATTTTAATTGCTGACCAATTCTTTTTATCTAATAAATACCATGTGATTAATGTTACAATCAGCGGTAATAATGCTGGCATGATTTTATCAAAAATCTGTTCCTGTAATACAATAGACATATCACCACTTACGAATTTATATATGATATTTGCTTTCACTGTTGTAGCGGCTACACCACCAATAACCATTAAACCTAAAATATTCATTCCAGTTGTTAATTTTTCAGTTAATTCTTTGTTGTTGAAGAAGGTATTTGCAGCATCAATTCCAAGTTCATATCCTTTACGGAATGTGAATAACTGCCATGCAATAACTGTTACCAGCCATACAACACAGAAGAAGATTGGTCCAACTGGATTTCCATCCGTTAAACATAAACTCATCGCAATACTTAGTAAAATTGGCTGATAAGTACCAATCAATAAGGAATCACCAATACCTGCAAATGGTCCCATCAAAGCATTCTTTGTGGAAACAATCAATTCTTCACTTACATCTTCACCAGTCGCTCTAGCTTCTTCCATGGCAACGATAATACCTGGAATAACAGCACCAAATTGTGATTCTGTATTATAAAACTGCATATGACGCTGTAAAGCTTTTTTATGTTCTTCTGGATCATTTTTGTATAATTTATCAATAATTGGCACCATGATATGACAGAATGCAAGACCCATCATACGTTCAAAGTTTTGTGTTGCCTGCATGAAGAAAATATTTCTCCAAGCTGCACGTTTAATATCTTTTTGATCTAATAATTTACCGGTTGTTTTATTCTTCATAGCAATCGTCCTCCTCTACTGCTGCTGATTGTACATTTGTGACTACCTGTGGCTTTCCTTTTGCCATAACGAAGATGAATGCAATACCAATTGCAAAGATAGCAAGAGCTGTAACTGACATTGTCGTAGATCCAATCAATACCCATCCCATCAGGAATAATACGATCATCCAGTTCTGTGTTAATGATTGTTTTAACAACATCGCAAATCCAATAGCAGGAAGCATTTTACCTGCGACTTCAAAGAAATGAAGGACAATTGCTGGAAGATTATTTAATAGTGCTTCTGTCACAGGAGTTCCTAAGTAACAAATCAATGCTGCAGAACCAAAACGTAAGATGAAACTTGGAATTGCTGCACAATATGTTGCCATTTGTACACCACGACTGTTATTTGCTGCCGCTGCTTTATCGCCCCAGTGAGGGAAATAAGCGTTTATGGTCATAATGAAGTTAAACATTCCTAAACCTAACATACTTAATGGTACAGCAAGTGCAACTGCTTCTTCGCCACTTCCTCCTGCGGCTAAAGCCAATGGAATACCAATATAAGCTGCCCAGTTTACATCAGCTGGCATTGCACCACCCGGTGTGATCTGTCCAATAAATAATGCCTGTACCATCGCACCAGCGATAACCCCATTTTTTACATCCCCCAAGATGATACCACAAATTAATCCTGCAACTAATGGACGACCAATCATATTCCATCCACCTGTTACCCCAAAGAACCAAGGTGTACGTTTCGCACCAAGGTAAGCAAATAGCCCAATCAAAAGAGCCTGAATTAAGTTCATATACTTTCCTCCTCGTACCTGTTTACCAGGTCAACTGTCTACATTATAAAACCGCTTACATGAATTGTAAATACCTTTTATTAAATTTGTATTATAATTTGTATTAAATGTATTATAACATTTCGCTTTATAATACATTTTTTCCTCATATACAAAAAAAGTGACATGATAATCCTATGTTTATACTGGTATTTCTTACTGAAATGTATTATCATATGAATAGACAGCATATGATTTGTATTTACAATTAGGGAGATGATGATATGCCAAAAGATTCAAATATACCTCGCTACAAAGTGATAGAAAAAGATATATTAGATAAAATCAATTCACAATATTATAAAATCAAAGAAACCATTCCAACTGAAAAAGAACTTGCGGATGAATATCATGTATCCAGAGTTACAGTAAGGAAAGCCACAGACTCTCTGGTTATGAAAGGCTTATTAAAAAGGGTAGCTGGTTCTGGAACATATGTACAGGATTCCCCTGCCCATCAAAAGTTTCCTCGCCAAATTGGGTTCACAAAAGAAATGGAAAAGCTTGGCATGAATGCCAAAACAGAAGTGAATTCTTTTTCTATTACCAAGGCAGACAATTATATCGCTAAACTTTTAAAGATATCGGAAGGCGATATGATTTATTACATCGAACGAAGCCGTTATGGTGATGATCTGTTACTGCAATTTGAAATATCCTACATGCCGGTAAAATATTTTCCTGATTTAAGTATCAGCTATCTGGAAACATCAAAATATGATTATATAGAGAATGTAAGAAACATCAAAATCAATTATTGCCATCATCAGGATTTTCCTATCCTGCCAACGCCAACGATGGCAGAAGCTTTTCATATTGATACAAATACACCCATTATGAAAATCATCAATACCACCTATTCTACAGATAATGAAATCATTGATTATACCATTCAATATTTAAACTCACCAAATTATCAATTGAATTATATTCGTACAAGATGAAATATATTATAAAACATCACGATTACAATGAGTAATCGTGATGTTTTCAATGTATTTGAAATCCTTTAAATTTGTATATATTCAAATTAAATCTTACATTCTTCTATAATCCCCATCACATCCATGGATGCATAGTTATCCATACTGATTACCTGAATGAGGATATTAGGATATGTATTTTTTAATTCATTCTCACAATAGCGAATTTGTGGTGCCAATAATATCTGAGATATTTCATCATTTATTGCCAATTGTTCTATACCCATGGAAATAATTTCGGTTTCCGGCAATGCTTCTTGAAGTTTTTGGGCGATTAAATGAGCGGACATCCCATGGATACATAAAAGTATGATTTTTTTCATTACTTCATATAAGAGGTTTCATTAACCTCATCTATATGATATTGACCATTTTCATAAGTAATCTTTGTGATGGAACAATTATCCAAGCCATTTTCCAATGAATCTGCGACTGCAGGATCAATAGTATACAAGATACCTAGAATGGTCATACCGTGTGTGGAAACCAAAACATTATTTCCTTTATTTGTGTCATCTGCTACGATTTCATCTAACACTTTTTTTGCACGTTCTCCAAGGATATAGAAATCTTCTCCGCCTTCTTTTTTCCAGCCTTCTTCAAATCGTAAATCAATGTCATCTCCCCAAAGCTTTTCTCCTGGCTCTCCTTCTAATGTCCCAAAATTCATTTCTTTTAAGCCTTTATCATAATGCATGGGCACATTGCGATCATTTAAAATAATTTTGGCAGTATCCACAGCACGTTCACTAGTGCTGGTATAAGCATTACTGAATTCAATATCCTTTAAACCCTCCCCTAGTCTTGCGGCCATGTCTTCACCTTTTTCTGTAAGAGGAGAATCACACCATCCTTGTGCTTTGCCTGTTTCATTGAATAAAGTTTCTCCATGTCTTGTGATATATAAAGTTACCTTATCATCTTTTGGCTTATTAGATGCACAGCCAAATAATGTTGTGAATGCAATCGCACAAGCCAATCCACTCATTAATATTTTATGTTTTCTCATTTACTTTTTCTCCTTTTTTCCACGAATCATTGTACAGCCAACAATCACAGCTACAACCGCAAATGCGCCTATTAAGATACCATAATTATCAAAGAAATCTGGTTCTACATAATCGGTTTTCTGTTTTGTTTGTTTTGATAACCATTCAAAGATAGTAACTGGTTTGTTATCTATCATCACAGGTTCTCCTTCATAATCCAGTTTTGGATCATTGTTTAATGTATAAATCCATGAATAATGGGCGTTATACATATAAGGTGCACCTTCTGCGTCTTTGTATTGATTACTCTTATCAATAACAGCATCATATAAAGAGAAATGTACATTTGGTGCTCCTGCTTCTATTAAACGTTCATATGTTGGAATGGATGTATCCGCAACCATCGCCAATGCATCAGAACTAGCATGCGTAAACCACATTGGAATATGTTTTATTTTTTGAATATCTTCATCTGTAATAAATGCATCATACATTGCATCACAGATTGGATATGCTGCCGCAAAATATTCTGGATAACTCATAATCATTCGCATTGTCATGAATCCACCATTTGAACATCCACCGATATAAATTCTTTCTGTATCAATATCATCATTATTTTTCACATAGGTATCAATTGTATCCATCAATGCTCTGGTATACATACTGTTTCCATCCTCTGTCATAGAACCAGTGCCGTTATCTAACCAGAATGTTGGACTTTGTGGCGCAAGTACATATGCGCCTTCAAAATAAGACTGGATTGGGTCTTTCGCAAGATTTGTTACTTTATTACCCAGTAATACTAAATCCGGATCTTCACCGCCTTCACCCATACCATGTAGCCAGATAATCAAAGGATTTTTCTTATCATCCTGTTTAGGTGAATAATTGGCATATTGTAATGTAATATCGCCAAATTCTTCATCTGTATAGGTGTGATCACCTTTATCAAACATATCTGCGCCTTCTTTGATACGATTGATTTCTTTCTTCCATGTATCTCCATTTTTTGATGTGATTGTATAGGTCACATCTGCCCAGCTATTCGCAAATGCTTCCATATCAAAATAGAATGGATTGGTAAAGGTATCATCCGGATGGATGGTTAATTCAATGGTTGTATAATTTCCATCATCACTTTTATTTCCGGTTTCATCACTGCGATATACTTGATTCACAAGGACTTCTCCCTGATCATTTATTTCTTCCCCAGTAGAAGCAACTGCTTTTTTTACCGCTGTCACTTGGAAATCACCTTGACCACCTGCAGTATAAGGAATTACCAGCTTTGTGACTGCTGGTCCCCAATCTTCTCCTTCAATGATTGTGATATAGCCTTTATCTTTTGTTTCTTCTGCTTGTATATGCATCGGCATGATCAACATTCCAGCTGCCAGTGCACATATCATTAGTTTTTTCATATAATATTCCTTTCCTTTTATATCAATTCACCATGTGATGTAATCACTTGTTTATATCAATCGAAGCTATCTTTTTTCATTCTTTTTCTTGTGCCGTTTCCTTGATCATCTAAGTCAACATAGATCATTCCATATCGTTTACTCATCTCACCACTGCTGGCGCTGATTAAATCTATACATCCCCAGGCCAAATATCCCATAACATCCACACCATCAAGAATCATCGCTTTCATCATTTCACGGATATGATTTCGCATATATTTGACACGTTCTTGATCATGTATACATCCATCTTCAATATAATCCATTGTACCCAGCCCGTTTTCTACAATAAACAAAGGTTTTTGATAACGATTATATAAGGCATTTAATGATATACGTAACCCAATTGGATCAATCTGCCATCCCCAGGGAGATGTTGAAAGATATGGATTCTTTCCCCCTTCTCCCATATTTCCCAGTGCTGATTCTTCACTTGTAGTCCATGACATATAATAACTGAAACCAATAAAATCAACGGTTCCCTTTTTCAGGATATCCTCATCCTCCTGTGTAATAGGAAACATCAGATCATGTAGTTGAAGGTATGCCTTGGACTTGTTTGAATATGCACCTCTTACCATCACATCAAGGAAATGGTAAATTTCCTCATCACAGAACATCGCGTCTAATACATTCTGTGGATCACAGGTATGTGGATACGTAGGTCCATACATCGCCATTGCGCCAATCTTCATATCCGGATTGATTTCATGTGCTCGTATCACCGCTTTCGCACTTGCTATCATCTGATGATGCCCCATGAAAAAACAATCTCTTCTGCATGGTTCTATCCCTGTGGTCATATAGGGGCGATATGTCACAATATTTATTTCATTAAATGTAATCCAATATGTTACCCGTTTATGATATCGTTGGAATAATGTTTCACAATAATTCATATAGAAATCGATCATCTTAGGATTCTTCCACGATCCATAGGTTTCTACCAAATGATATGGAATTTCAAAATGAGATATCGTAATCATTGGTTCAATATGATAATGCTCCAATTCATCTAAGATAGCATCATAGAAACGTAATCCTTCTTCATTGGGATATGCTTCATCTCCCATAGGATAAATCCTTGACCAATCTATGGAAAAACGAAAACATTTGATTCCCATATCCGCTAACATCGCGATATCTTCTTTATAATGATGATAAAGTTCAATCGAACGATGTGTTGGATAATAGTAATCTTTTTGAAAAGGATAATGGACACCTCTTTCCTTTGTATCAGGCTTTATTCCTAATACATCCATCGTGCTAATGCCTTTGCCTCCCAGTTGAAAAGCACCTTCACTTTGATGTGCGGAAATAGCTCCACCCCACAAGAAATCCTTAGAAACCTTCATCGCTTTCCTCTTCTTTACCAGCATGAGAAATTGCCTCTTCCTCAGCTAAGGCTTTATTATCCGCAATCTTGAAGAATGGATAAAACCATAATGTTAAAACAATGATGATAACTACCATGACAAGTGCATATGCCATGCCAGAATATAAGAAGTTTGAGATTACCGGAGGCATGACCCAAGGCAGTTCTACGGTAGGATTCATATAATTCAAAATTCCTAAAGAATAGAAGATATGAATCACGGCACCAGCTACCATGACACTTGTAACCATTGGAAAGAAGAAAATTGGATTCAACATAATTGGTACACCAAAGATCAATGGTTCATTGATATTAAAGATACTTGGAATAACAACTAGTTTACGTAATGCTTTGAATTTCTCTGATTTCGCACGTAGCATATTAATTGCCAGTCCTATCGTATTACCTGTTCCACCAATCATGATGATACCAGTCATAAACATGAATTCAAGATATGGCTGAGATTCTCCAGCAAGGAATGCATTGATATTATATATAAAAATTGGAGCAGTAATTGCGTAGAATAAATTAATAATAGCCGCAGGGTGGATGCCAAAGAACCATAAGAAGTTTGCGAAAGTAAAGATAATCACAACAGATAAAGGAGAGGATCCTACCGCAGTAATTGGTGCTGTAATGATTGTATTCACAAAGTTCATTGCATCGCCAAATGGTGTGTAAGCAAATCCTGCTTTAATCACAAATGCGATAATAAAAACAATCATTGCGACAAATGTTGGACTTAAAGAATCACTGACCATAGGAGGAACTGAACCAGGTAATTTAATTACCATTTTATTTTCCCTCATCATATATGCATAATATTTTGTAATCAGCAATGCAACAATCATCGCCACAAAGATTCCATCACTACCAATAGAAGATGTCATAATCATTGCGATATTCCATCCATCTCCCTGTGGAATCTGTTGTTGAGGTACCAAAATCAGGAAGAATGCCAAGCTTAAGATTACTGCCGTAATTGGATTTGTTTTTTCAATTTTAGCTGTTTCATAGGATATCGTCACGACGATATAAATTGCATATAACCCACTTGTGACATTAATAAAATCCTGAATCAATTGTGTTAAGCCTAAGTTTGTTAGAAATTGTTGCCATGGTTCAAATGGAAACTGACCGACGATTGCGATAAATGCCACTCCCAAAGACACTGGCAATACTGCCATCATTCCATTTGTAAGTGATTGTATGGTTTTATTTTCTGCCATCTTTTGTGCTAACGGACCAACCATACGTTCTAGAAAAGATTGAATTTTATTGTACATTGTAATGTCCTCCTTCTGTACAACAAGAGTATAAACCTTAAAGCAGCTTTAATGTAAAGCGTTTTCATTGATATTTTTTAAATTTTTTATGTTATACTCTACTCAGGTGATAAAAATGTCTGAAAAATATACTATCAAAGAAGTATCTGAGCTGTTTCATGTGCCAAAATCAACCCTTCGTTATTGGGAGAGTGAAGGAATCATTGGTTCAAATCGTAATGATCATAACGAATATCGAGAATATACCACTGAAGATTTAATTATCATTGCGGATATCCTATTTTACCGCAATCTGAATATTCCAGTAAAAGATTTAAAGAACATTTATCAAAAAAGCATACATGAGAATATGAATATCCTGTATGCTTCCTATGATCGTATCGAAAAGCAGATACAGGAATTAAAAAAGGTACAAACTAAAATAAAAAAACGTGTATCCGCAGGTATGATTTATGAGAACCTGATTCATGATACACCAACTTATGATAAGCCTTATTTTTCCTCAATTGTGCATATCCATATGGGAAAGAAAACTCAAAATGTCTTAGATTATATACAGGATCAAAGTATTCTAGCTTTTGTTATGAACCCTGATGATACTATAATACAAGTATATGGTACCATTACAGATCATCAAGATGATCAACAGGATATCCTTTGGACAAAACAGGAACAAGCGCAATATTTACCATGTTATTTAAAGCTAAGTGAAAGTATCGTCGACCAAGTTACGCTTCAAAGATCCCTTCAACAAGTATATGATATAAAGAAAAAGCCTGGAAAAATCATCGCAAATTATCTAATCACAGATAAAAATGATGACTATTTCCAGGCATGGATAGAGTTGTTGGATTAATTAAGAAGATATAAGATTGGCATTTAGTTCCCCTGCCCATTCAAATCCTTTCTTTGCTATCATTACAGCAATTATTTCATTGATGACAGCCGCTGCTGCTATGGTTCCTTGTATAAATTGTGCACATTCAGGCGCCAGTCCTGTTAATACAGATACCGCAATACCTGTGAACACAAGGGATACACCTGAGTGAGGTAATAGCGTAAAACTAAGATATTTTGTGACAGTTGTTGGTGCTTTCGTGTAGAAAGAACCAATTCTTGCGCCAAAATACTTTCCAAAAAAGCGTGAAATAATATATACTGCTGTAAATAAACCAGCTCCAAAAATCAAATGATAGTCCAAAGGTGCACCTAGATTTAAAATCACAACGACCATAGAAATCACACCTATAGTATTTCATTTCATCATCGTTATATAAACTTAGTCCTTTTTCAGTACTAAAATATATTTTTGCTTACTGCTTCTTGGTTTATCTGGAATTGTCATTTCTAAAATCCCCTGTTTAATCAAAGCATTTAAATGCTTAGAAGCAAAATTTTTTGCGTCCTTAAAGCCACAATATGCAGCTATTTCTTTTTTACTATGTGGAACTCTGCAATATGAAATAATTTTTTCTCTCAGCTCAACTTGGGGGTCAACTTGGGGGTTGACTTGGGGGTCAACTTGGGGGCTGAGTTGGGTGTCATTCTTCATATTTTTTATATATCCCTCATCTTCTTTATATTGAGTTGCAATAAATTTTTGATTACTACTATTTGGTTTATCAGATATAGTCATTAACAAAATACCTTGATTTACCTATGGTTTTAAATGATTAATAGCAAAACTTTTTATATCTTTAAAGCCACAATATGCAGCTATTTCTTTTTTACTATGTGGAACTCTGCAATATGAAATTATTTTTTCTCTCAGCTCAACTTGGGGGTCAACTTAGGGGGTATCTTGGGGGGTATCTTGGGGGGTATCTTGGGGAGAAACTATAAATATCTCCCCAAGATACGTTAAACCGTATTTAACAAAATATTATGCTTACCTTATCCAATACTATATTTCACTTAATCCCTTCTTTTTCTAATGACACACGCATTTTCCTGTTATAAAATATATAATGTAAAACCAAAACGGCATACCGGCAAACTTTTTTCCTTAATTGCCGGAATGCTACGGTAAATCATAACAAGCTACTGAAAGCGCTTTGATGCTATAATGCAAGAGGAAACAAGGAGAGGAGGATAACACTTCGTTTCATTTCAGTATACAACCTATGGGGGACAAAGATAACGATCGTATCTACCTAAATGAAAAAGAAAGGTGTGTCAAAACATGAAAAAGGCTTTAATTATTTGTGCTGCTGGTATGTCATCTAGTATGATGGCCGCAAAAACTACAGACTGGTTTAAAACAAACAACAAAGATTATGAAATGGACGCTGTCAGTGTCACAGAAGGACAAAAGATGATTGAAACAAGCGATTTCGATTTATTCTTAATCAGTCCACAGACAAAGATGTATCTAAAAAAATTCCAGGCAACTGGTGATAAAGTAGGAAAAAAAGTTGTTCCTATTCCACCACAAGCATATGTGCCAATTCCTTCAGGAGTGAAGAATTTAGCTGAATTTGTCTTGAAAGAAATGCCTGAATAGTGACCTCGTGAAAGAAAAAGAACAAAATCTACTGTTACAGCTTTTTGAAAATCAGGATCATTTCACGACAAGCAAAGAGCTATCTGAAATCTTATCTCTATCTGAACGAACGGTGCGCACATATATTCATAACCTGGAATCCATTGTAAAAGAAAATGGTGCTGAAATCATCGCCAAGCAGGGCTATGGCTACAAGCTTCAAATGATACGCCCCATGCAATTTGAAATGTTTCTGAATAAACATCAAATACAGCATGTTGGTGAAAATGAAAAGAAGGCAGAACTGGAAACATCTTTAGATCGACAAAACTATATTTTAAACAAAATGCTCATCGAAGATGAACACGTCTTTTTAGAGATGCTTGCGGATACCCTTTATATCTCACGCTCTACTCTTACAAAGGATATGAATGTCATTAAGAAGATGCTGGAGCCTTATGGGTTGAGTATTGTCAGTAAACCAAATTATGGTACATGGATACAGGGAGAAGAAAACGATAAACGCTGTTTTATTATGAATTATTTCTTCAAAGGATCACGGTTTAATTCCATTCAGGAATATATGGATCACACGAATTATTTTGATGATATTCCAACGGAAAGCTTCATTTTAGTCATACTAGATGAATGCCGAAAAAATCATATCAAGTTATCTGATGTGATGATTCAGAATGTATTAATGCATTTAACATTAAGCATCAAACGAATAGAAAAAGGATTACAATTAAATACATTCACACTAGATACAGAGTTTATGAACAGCATTGAATATCATACTGCCACAAATATTATTCACCGCCTAGAAGACGATTTTAAGATTCAGTTTCCAGAAGAAGAAATTGCTTATCTTACCTTACATCTTGGCGCAAAAAATAATCATCCATTACATGAACCAAATGTTGTCATGGAAAAGGTGGAACAACAATTAGATACAATACTTAATCAAATGGAAGAAGAATTGGGAATCTTTCTGACAGATGATATGTTGTTGAAAAACTGTTTGATGGAACACCTTCGTCCAATGTTGATTCGTGTACATCAGGGGATTGTTTTAAAAAATCCATTATTAAATGAAATCATGTCTGAACACAGAGATGTTTTTGATGATACCAAAATGTATCTTTCTAAGATGCCATGTCTTGAAGGATGTGAAGTATCGGATGATGAATGGGCGTATTTGACATTACATTTCATGGCTGCAATCGAGCGTTTACAAGAAAGAAATAAGCTTCAGGTATTAGTCATTTGTTCAACTGGTTATGGAAGTGCGCAATTATTAAAATGCAGGATTGAAAAAGAATTCAGTGAACATATCCATGTCGTTACAGAAATGGGCTATTTTGAGATGAACGAAAAAGCTTTACAAGGAATTGATTTGATTATTTCATCTGTCAATCTGGATTCAGTAATCTTTGGCATACCATTTTTACATGTATCCGTATTCTTAAGTGATCAGGATAAAGCTGCAATTCGCAAGTTTATTGATGATACCTTATCTAAACGAAAACACATTGAAGAAAGTTATGGAAAAGAACTTTCTATCAAAGAGAAAAAAGAAGTCTTTGATACCTATATTCATAAAGAATATTTTCAAGTATTTCAAGGCGATATCACATTTGAAAGCATTGTATCCACATTAATCAAACGTTTGAGCTATCAGGAAAAAGAAAGCTATATCAAACATATGCTGGATCAAATCAAATTAAGAGAAAACATGGGTTCTATTATATTCAGTGAAACCATTGCGGTACCACATCCTGCAATACCAGTAGGACGTATTGCCTCTATTGCTGTTGGCTTAGTGCCAGATGGTGTAGCTTGGAGTAAAGATGTACCCAATATCAAAATTGTATTTTTACTTTCTCCATCCTATCTAGGAAATCAAGGAGTAAAAACTATGACCAAAGCAATTATTCGATTGATTGATATGCCAGAGGTACAAAAAGAACTTTTGGAATGTCCAAAATTTGAAGAATTCAGAAAAATATTTTTAAATCTTATGTAAGAAAAGGAGGGATATCATGGCGGTAATGGAGGAATCCCAATCACAGCTGGTTGCTTTTAATATCATATTACACAGTGGTTCTGCACGTACCAGTATTCATGAAGCCTTGGCTTGTATGCGAGAAGGTAAGTTTGCAGAAGCAGAAGAAAAACTGGAAGAAGCAGATAAAGAATTGGTCTTAGCCCATCAGGCACAAACAGATTTATTACAGGAATTCAGCCGTGGCACTACCATTGAAATACAGATCATCATGGTGCATGCACAAGATCATTTGATGACAACCATGACCTTGCTGGAAGTCGCTAAGGAAATGGAACATTTATATAAACGAGTATAAGAAAGGTGAGAACGATGTCAAAAAATAAAAAGGTAAATCAAACATCCATAGAAACACAAAAGAAATTAAGCAGCTTAAAGAATATGTATTTTAACCGCTACCTCATGGTACGCTACTTTCTGGCTGTCTTTGTATTCTCTAATTTCTACTGGGCGCTGTACACACAGGGGCAATGGATTATGGCGCTTCCCTGTACAATGTTGTTATTGGCAGTGAAACCATGTTTTGATGTAATTCGTTCCTATGGGGAAACAAATATCGATATGAAATGGAGTACCATCTATTTCCGTACACAACTGGGAGTAAATATTGTAGCGGGGATTTTGATGTGGACAGGGATGTTTCATGATTTATTTCCTTTTTTAAGTGACATCATGACTTCACGTATCATTGCGTCTACGATTTTATTGATTGGTGGTATCATGGCATTTAGCTGTATCAAACGATTAGATAAAATCGAGCGTAATGAAGATAAACAATATCAACGAATTATGCAGTATGAAAAAGCATTAAAACTGCATCTATAGTAAAAAGGAGAAAACATTATGTCAAAAGTATTTGATTTTTTAGAGAAATATCTGATGGGACCAATGGGTAAATTATCAACGTTCCAGTTTGTACGTGCCATCATGGCAGCTGGTATGGCATCTATACCATTTACCATTGTTGGATCTATGTTCTTAGTATTAAGTGTTATACCACAGGCATTCCCTGTTTTACAAGGAATCTGGAATGCTTCCTTTGTGAAATTTAACGATTTATATATGATAGCAAATCACTTTACCATGGGTGTGCTTGCGATATATTTCTGTATCATCATGGGGTATGAATTAACTAAGATCAAAGCAAAAGAAAACGATTTAAATCTTGACCCTTTAAATGGTGCAATGTTAAGTTTAATGGCATTCTTATTCACAATTCCTGAACTTACCATTGATGGTGGTATGATGAAGCTTGTACAAAGTATTACTGATTCTGAACATGTATTCAATGGTATCCGTTTAGGTGACTTCGCTACACGTTTAGGTACAGAAGGTATCTTTACCGGTATCCTGATGGCAGCCTTAGCTGTATGGTTGTATTCTCTATGTGTGAAAAAGAACTGGACAATTCGTATGCCAGAAGCTGTACCTGCTGGTGTTAGTAAATCATTTACTGCATTAATTCCAGCTTTCGTTGTCGCATTTGTGGTATTAATCATCAATGCATTATTGGTATTAACTGGCTATGATATTTATAAAATCATTCAGATTCCATTTAGTTTCGTAACCAATGTCACAAATACATGGTATGGTATGATTATCATTTACTTCTTAATTGGTGCATTATGGTGTGTTGGTATCCATGGTGCTACTATCATCACTTCTTTCACAAATCCTATCGTATTAGCAAATATGGCACACAACTTCGATGCTGTACAATCTGGTAGCGGACAGATTTATGCATATGCTGGTGAATTCAATAACTGTTATGTTACGATTGGTGGTTCAGGCGCAACTCTTGGACTGGTTATCTTCATGGTATTTATGGCAAAATCTGAACAGTTAAAAGTATTAGGAAGAGCTTCTATCGTACCTGCATTCTTCAATATCAATGAACCAATCATCTTTGGTACACCAATGATTTATAACCCAAGTTTATTGATTCCATTTATCCTTGCGCCAATCGTTAGTTCTTTGATCGCATTCTTCGCAATCGATACAGGACTTGTCGCTCCAATGATTGCACAGGTACCTTGGCCAACACCTGTTGGTATCGGCGCATTCTTAGGTACAGCTGGTGATTTCAAAGCAGTCATTCTTGCCTTAGTCTGTATTACAGTCGCTACCATCATTTACTTCCCATTCTTCAAAGCTTATGATAAAAAGTTATATAAAGAAGAACAGGGACAAACAAGTGCTGAATAAATAATATCAGGAGGATAGCATATATCCTCCTATCAAAGTAAAATAAAGGAGAAAATTGTATGTTACATAAAAACTTAAAACCCTTTCCGCAAACCTTTTTATGGGGTGCCAGCACTTCTGCCTATCAGGTAGAAGGTGCCAATCTGATCGATGGCAAGGGTCCATCTTGTCAGGATGTCAAACAAGTACCAGAAGGCACATCCGATTTAACCGTATGTGCTGATCATTACCATCGTTATAAAGAAGATATCGCTTTAATGGCTGAAATGGGATTTAAAGCTTACCGTTTCTCTATCTCATGGTCAAGAATTCTTCCAGAAGGTACAGGTGATGTGAATCCAAAAGGAATAGAATTCTATAATAACCTGATTAATGAATGTTTATCTCATAACATCCAGCCAATTATTACAATGTTTCACTTTGATATGCCTGCGAAACTTGATGAACGTGGCTCTTGGTCAAATCGTGAATCCGTGGATTGGTTCGTGAACTTTGCGAGAATCTTGTTTGAAAACTATGGCGATCGTGTAAAATACTGGTTAACCATCAATGAACAAAATGTTTTAACATTATCTGGTCCTGTGATTGGAACACTTCATATTCCGGAAGGATGTACAAATGAGTTAAAAGAAATCTACCAACAGAATCATCACATGTTAGTGGCACAAGCAAAAGCAATGGCTTTATGTCATGAATTATTGCCAGATGCGAAAATCGGACCTGCGCCAAATATTTCTTTGGTATATCCAGCAAGCTGTAAACCAGAAGATGTACAGGCTGCCCAAAACTTCAATGCCTTAAGAAACTGGCTATATCTGGATATGTCTGTATATGGTGTATACAATAATCTAGTATGGGCTTATTTAGAAGAACATGATGCATGTCCTGAATTTATGCCAGGTGATGAAGAAGCACTAAAGAGTGGACACCCAGATTTTATTGGTTTTAATTACTATAACACGGCAACAGTCGCTGCTAGTGATGGCACAGAAATCAGTGATGTACATGCTGATCAGCAAAATGCGCAGGGTATTGCTGGACTATATCGTGCTTTCCGTAATCCAAATCTTCCAAAAACAGAATTTGGATGGGAAATTGATCCTATGGGATTCCGCGCTACCATTCGTGAAATGTATTCCCGCTATCGTCTGCCTATGATTGTGACAGAAAATGGTCTGGGTGCTTATGATAAATTAACAGAAGATGGCAAAGTACATGATTCTTACCGTATCAAATATTTAAGGGATCACATTGAACAAGTACAATTAGCAATTACTGATGGCTGTGAAATGTTAGGTTATTGTCCATGGTCTGCATTAGATTTAATTTCTACACACGAAGGTATGGTGAAACGTTATGGTTTCATCTATGTTGATCGTGATGAATTTGATTTAAAAACATTAGATCGTTATCGTAAAGATTCTTTCTACTGGTACAAGAAAGTTATTGCCAGCAATGGTTCTGATTTAAGCGATTAGTTTAAAAATGTCAACCTGCATAAGGTTGGCATTTTCTTTTTATACTTATTTTAATAGTATCTAATGAAATCAAGGAAAGAACCTATGACCTCAAATGACGAGGACAAAAAACGCATGGTACAAGTGTCCATTCCTGCTACTGTTTCATTAAAGAAATCTGAATATGATGCGGAAGTAGAACTATCAATATTGATTGCTAATACGTGGCAAATATTACCTCTCAAGGTACAGACATGAACTGGTTCATTAAGGCAGATGACATTGTATTAAAAAGCAAAGGCGATCAGCCAGCAGAAAATCCACAGAATAATAATCAGCAAGGACAGCCAAAAAAAATAGGAGGTTCTGTTTTGACTTTATTTCCTACCTCCTTTATTATCTATTGACATCGTTAGGAAAATCAAATACAATAGAAATGTTACTAATAGTAATATAAAGGAGGAGCGTATGGATAACATTATTCTTGGTCTTTTGCTGTTGAACAGCAGAACCATTTATCAGTTGCGTGAGAGAATAGATAAAGGGCTTAATATGATGTACAGCAGCAGTATGGGAAGTATACAGGCTGCTATAAAGAAATTGCTTAATTGTGAATATATTCAGTATGAAGAGGTCGTTGAGAATGGAAAGTATAAAAAGATTTATTCCATAACGGATAGCGGAAAACAAAATTTTATTCAGTGGTTATCCACACCAATGGAAATACACAGTAGCAAAAATCCTGAATTAGCTAAATTGTATTTTATGGGTTTTTCAACAAAAGAAAAGCGTGAAGCAGTGTTACAAGAGTATGTTTCAAAGTTAAAAGAACAGTATGACATATTGAATGCTATTTGCAAGGAAGCAGAAAATGTCAAAGTTCCTGATGAAAACAAGGATATTCTCCATTATCAGCTTACCGCTGCCCTATATGGCAAAGATTTTATGAAATTCAATATTGATTGGTATCAAAAACTTCTTGATGAAATAAGAGGAAACAAAATATGAAATCAATAAAGTTAGCTAATTCGCCAATTACATATTTTATCAGTGGAACAGAGCATACTGAATGGATACTTTTTATTCACGCCGCTTTTGTCAATCATAATATGTTTAAGGCACAGTTTGAGTACTTTCAGAACAAATATAATGTTATGGCTATTGACATCATTGGTCACGGACAGTCAACGGATACCCGAAAAGGAGATAGTATAGATAAGATGTCAGAATGGATATTCGACATCTTAAAGGTAGAAAATATTGAAAAAATACATATTATAGGTGTTTCGTTAGGAGCAATCTTGGCGCAGGATTTTGCTAATCGTTACCCAAACTTAGTGCGCTCATTGGCTTGCTTTGGAGGATATGACATCAATAATTTTGATAATAAAATGCAAAAGGATAATGGTGCAAAACAGATGTTAATGATGTTAAAAGCCGTTTTTTCCATTAAATGGTTTGCAAAAACAAATAAGAAAATTTCTGCCTATACTTCACAGGCGCAAAATGAGTTTTTTGATATGAACATACTTTTTCCGAAAAAGTCATTTATGTTTTTGAGAACACTCAATAGTATGGTAAATAAACATGAAACCGGAAAACGAAATTACCCTTTGTTGATAGGATGCGGAAGCTTTGATATTCCAATGGAATTAGAGGCAATCAAACAATGGAAAATAAATGAGCCAAATTGCAGAGTAGTTGTTTTTGAAAATGCGGGACACTGTGCCAATATGGATGTGCCACAGGAGTTTAATGAAACTATGGAGAATTTTTGGACAAGCGCAGAATAAAAAAACTGATTGTAAATTCATATTATACCCCGTCTGTTATCGGCTGTCCCTATCAAAGGGATTTCCAAATATTCTTGAATCTGCACATGAACATGGCAACATTACTCGCACATAAAAGACTCAATTTATAAGAATTTTTGTGGGTATTACAAAACGAAAGTGATAGATTTAATGCAACCTCTGATTTTGAAATTATTTCTGGATTTGATAGTAACTTGAATACTCAAAGAGGGCACCGTGTATATAAATATTTCCTACCAGTATCAAAGGTTGGTGCTACAATGCCAATATCTTATAATTTAGGAGCGAGGGATATGTTGGAATATATTGCTTCTAATCGTGTTAAAAAAAGGAGGATTTATAGGCATTTTACAAATTTAAAGGAAAGCATTTCCCAAAAATTTAATACCTCATGGAAAAAGGATTACTCTATATCCGCTGTGAAATCTCTTTATAAAAAAATGATTCCTTATAAGTTTTCGATTTAAAACATTAGATCGTTATGGTAAAGATTCTTTCTACTGATATAAGAAAATCATTGCCAGCAATGGTTCTGATTTAAGTGATTAGTTTATAAAATGCCAATCTGCATAAGGTTGGCATTTTTTTTATATTTATATTTTAATATTTTTATTGGCTAAGATATATACCTCTAAATCCTTTAATGCTTTCTTCATTTCGTTATTTGAAATACGTACTTTATAATAATCCATATCTATTTTCTCTACTATTGTTAAGTAGCCTAAATGGATAAATAATGCCCAAAACGTTTGATCCTTCATCTCCTCAAGATATGAAGTTTCTAAATCTGTATGCACATGAATACTGCCCTTTGTGATTAATGTTTCATAATCAGCCCTAACATATTCCGTACAAGCATTCATTAGCTTCTTTATCGTTGTGTCGCTTATTGTATTTATCCAATAAGGATTCAACACCCTGTCGTTTACGTATTTACTAATGGACAATGGATTATATACATCATATCCACCAATTCTATAACCACCATACATTTCTTTTACTTCCTTTGTGAGTTGTAGATTGTAATATGCTAATAAAGCTTTTGTTTCTGATTCAACAAAACCAAAATACTGTCCATATAGTTTTTTATCAACACCATATACACTAATATTATTCAATCCTCCAAAAATATTTGCTCTTGGAATTCCTTGTATACCCGTTAGAAATGCTTTGTCTAAATACTTATTTCCTTTTAGTGCAGTGGATAATAAGGTAGATAAAGCATTGTGTATATCCTCATAATATCCTTGACTGTTTGCTTCCATAAATGGTGTGTCATATTCATCGATAAACAAGATAACTCTTTTACCAAAATAGTCATATAATAATTGGCATAGTAATTGAATAGAATCATTGATTCCGATAAGATTTTCATCCGTTGTTTTCTTTAATTCCTTTATTGTAAATTCAATAGTTGATTTATCCAGCTTATTCAATTGTTCGATTATAAAATAGTACTTGCGATATTCTTCTAATATTGTTTTTTTCAACATTCTTACAAAATTCTTTTTACTACCTTTTACATCTTTGAAACTTATAAAAATCACAGGAATTTTGTTTATAAGCTCTGCTTTATCTGATCTCATAATATTTGTGTCTTTGAATATATTCTTACTATCTTTTGTGATATCTAAAAATTCTGCCATCATGGACATATTTAAGGTTTTCCCAAAGCATCTTGGGCGAGTGATTAATGTGACTTTATCGCCATCATCAAGAAAATCTTTGATCAATAATGTTTTATCTATAGAATAGTGATTTTTTTCTATGAAGTTACGATAATCTTCAATATCTATTCTTATTGTTTTTTTCATCTAATCCCTGACTTTCTTTATCTTTATATAGCTATTATAACATACATCACTCTTAAAAAGTTGAACAGTGTAGTATTTTCTCTTATAAAAATTACCTGATAAGCTATGTCAATACGGCAAATTTATATAACCAAATCCCCTATTTTCAACATTATACTTATCCTATAGAAACGAGAGGGATTAGGATGAAGAAATATATAGTAATTATGTTTGGATTCATAATTGTAGGATTTGGATGTGCATTAACAATAAAAGCAAACGTTGGTATGGGCGCATGGGATGCTATGGGGAAATCTATTGCGAATATCATGAATATTGAAATTGGTACTGCTGGTATCCTATGCAACTGTATATGCGTATTTGGACAGTTATGTATATTAAGGAAAGACTTTACACTTCGTCATCTCTTACAGGTTCCTTTCTGTATGTTACTAGGCCTTATCGTGAATTTTGCGACAGATATAGTCTTTACATTTGAAACATCTTCCTTGCTTGGTGGAATCGTTTTATATCTTATCGCAAACACGATATGTGCTCTAGGAGTCTCTATGGTCATGTTAGTAAACAAAGTGACCATGGCATTAGAAGGATTATGCATGGTGGTATCTCGTATTTTTCCAATTGAATTCCATAAGTTAAGACAACTTGTAGATGTGCTAAGTATTCTTATAGTTTTTTTACTTACTTTCATATGCCATATACCTTTATCTGTTGGTTTGGGGACTATCATCGGTATGATTATTTTTGGCCCTACACTTGGTGTATTCATGAAGATTCTTCATCCTATATTTTTGCATTATGATCTGATAGACAAAGTTGTGGAAAGGCAATTTGAGACAACTTAATAGCGGACTTTGGGTTTAATTTTAAATAATAAATTTTTTTAAATATATGGTTTCTTTTTGCACTATAAAACGTTATAATAAGCAAAAGGGAGTTGATTATATGGATATAGAAAATCTAATTGGTGAAGTCACAACTTATGATAAAAAACAGGCAGTTGAAAAAAGAAAAGTAAAAAGTTGGCTGAAAAGTGTAAGTGCTTTTGCGAATACATTGGGAGGAATACTAATCTTTGGAATTGATGATGAAGACCAAGTAATTGGCTTGGAAAATGTGAAAAAAGATTCAGAGTTTATTAGTCAAAAAATCAAAGAACGAATTGATCCAATACCACAAACTAACATGCATATAAAACAAATAAATGATAAAAACATCTTATTATTAGAAGTATTTAAAGGTGAGGAAACTCCATATTATTATGCAGGTGATAATGTCATGGAAGCCTATCTTCGTATTGACAATGAAAGTGTTGTGGCGAATGCCACAGAATTGAAAAGACTCGTATTAAGAGGAAAAAACAGCTCTTTTGATTCCTTAAGTTCTGTTTATAGATTTGATGATTTTGCATTTTCAAAACTTAAAGAACGGTTTAAACAGTGGACACAAAAAAGTTTTGAAGACAAAATGTTTTATTCCTTTCATATTGTGGATGCAAATGGTTATTTGACAAATGCAGGTGCCATCATCGCAGATGAATCTCCAATCTATCAAAACAGATTGTTTTGTACAAGATGGAATGGTCTTACAAAAGCTGGCGGGATCATTGATGCATTCGATAGTGATGAATATCATGGCAGCATCATCTCTTTACTTCGTGATGGTGAAGATTTTATCAAAAGAAACACAAAAACCATGTGGAAAAAATCTCCTTTTTCCCGTATTGAAATGCCTGAATACGTATACCAAAGTACATCTGAAGCTCTTGTGAACGCACTAATCCATCGTGACTACATGACAATTGGAAGTGAAGTACATGTGGATATTTTTGATGATCGCATGGAGATTTACTCCCCTGGTGGAATGTTAAATGGAAGTTCTATTCAGGATTTAGATATTCGCTATATTGCTTCTAAAAGAAGAAATCCTGTACTTGCGGATATTTTTAATCGTCTTGGATTTATGGAACGTCAAGGAAGTGGATTAAGCAAAATCATTCACGAATATGAGCATCAGAAAAACTTCAAAGAAGAAAAAAGACCTGTTTTCTATTCTGATCGTACACAGTTTCGTGTTATCTTACCAAATCTAAATTACCAAGATATGATACAATATGAAGAATATCATTATCCTGATATTGATACAAAGATTCATGAACATGACTTTGGTATCAAATTTGATACCAATTGTGATACCAATGATACCAATCAACATTTAACCCAAAATGAATATCATATTTTGAAATTGATAATTGAAAATCCTCATATTACGCAAAAACAACTTGCGGATATTACCTGTTTATCCATAGCGACAGTGAAACGTAACACAAAAGCTCTTGCAGATAAAGGTTATATCAAAAGAATTGGTAGTACAAAAGGATATTGGCTGATTTTAGAATCATAGCAATAACAATCTAGACGTTAAAAAGATCGTTCCCTATAGAAACGATCTTTTATAATATGCATTTATATAATTAGTGTTTAAAGTGACGGCATCCTGTGTAGACCATGGCAATCCCATGTTCATTACATACATCAATAGACAACTGATCTTTGATGGATCCACCTGGCTGAATGATGGCAGTCACACCTGCTTTTACAGCTTCTTCCACTGTATCTGGCATTGGGAAGAATGCATCAGATGACATAACAGAACCTTTGGCTTTTTCGCCAGCCTGTTCGATAGCGATTCTTGCGGCTCCTACACGATTCATCTGTCCTGCGCCAACACCAATAGTCATATTGTCTTTCGCAAGTACGATAGCATTAGATTTTACATGTTTTACAACTTTCCATGCGAACAATAACTGTTCCATTTCTTCAGCTGTAGGTTTACGGTTTGTGACACAACGCAATTCTTCTTCACTTATTTTCTTATCATCGATATCTTGTACAAGCAATCCATCATTTACATTTGTAAATTTATATGTTGTATCTACTGGAAGTGTTGTATCTAACGTCATTAAACGAATGTTTTTCTTCTTTGACAAAATATCAAATGCATCCGCATCAAAGCTTGGCGCAATGATGATTTCTAAGAAGATGTTCGCAAGTTTTTCTGCGACAGCTTTATTGACTGGTTCGTTGAATGCGACAATACCACCAAAGATAGAAACTGGATCAGCTTCATACGCTTTATCCCATGCTTCTTCAATTGTTTCACCAATGCCAACACCACATGGATTCATGTGTTTTAATCCAACAGCAGCTGGTTTTCCTTCAAAGTCTTTCAGGATTTCGATAGCAGCATTACCATCCTGAATGTTATTATAGGAAAGTTCTTTCCCATGAAGCTGTTTTGCATTTGCTAATGAATATTGTGGGTGCATTCCCTTATAGAAAGCAGCACTCTGGTGAGGGTTTTCTCCATAACGAAGCTCCTGTACCTTATCAAATGTTAACGTTAATTTTTCAGGATATTTTTCGCCTGTTCTTTCTGTTAGATAATTGGCGATCATTGCGTCATACTGTGCTGTGTGACGGAATACTTTTGCGGCTAATAATTCACGAGTCTTTAAACTTGTTTCCCCGTTTTCCTTGATTTCATTTAAAACTGCATCATAATCATTAGGATCACAGATGACAGGAATAAATTTATAGTTTTTAGAAGCACTACGTAACATACTTGGTCCGCCAATATCGATATTCTCAATGATTTCTTCGTGGCTGACGCCTGGTTTCTGTACTGTTTGTTTGAATGGGTATAAGTTTACACATACCAAATCGATGTATTCAATACCTAATTCTTTGATCTGTCTTACATGATCAGGATTATCACGTACACATAACAATGCACCATGTACCTTTGGATGTAATGTTTTTACACGCCCATCCATAATTTCAGGGAAACCTGTGACATCAGAAATACCGATGGTTTTGATACCAGCAGCTTCCAGTGTCTTTTTTGTACCCCCTGTAGAAATAATTTCATAGCCTAAATCAACTAAACCAGAAACGAATTCCACAAGATTGGTTTTATCTGATACACTTACCAATGCTCTTTTCACTTTACATTACCTCTTTCTCTTTGTTTAAGTTTTCTGTAATCTGCGCAATGACTTTAGGGAATAATTGATATTCCATGCCATGTACATGTTCTTCCAGTGTTTCTAATGACCATGCAGGATCAATCATGATTTTTTCCTGTGCGATGATTTCTCCAGTATCAACGCCTTCATCTACATAATGTACGGTAACACCTGTAAATTCTGCTTTTGCTTCATATGCATCTAAGATGCCATGTGCTCCTGGGAAATTTGGAAGATAAGCAGGGTGAATATTGATGATGCGGTTTGGATAGTTTGTAAGTAACACTTCACCAATAAAACGCATATATCCAGCTAAAACAATCAGTTCTACATGATTTTCCTTTAAGGTTTTCATGATTTCTGTTTCGTATCCAGCTTTTCCACCATATGCTTTTGGGTCTACATAACGATAAGGAATTCCAAGTTTTTTTGCTCGTTCAATGGCATATGCCTGTGGTTTATCCACAATCAGAATGGCACAGTTTGTATCTTTGATTGTGCCATTTTGAATTGCATTGACGATATTTTCAAAATTGGAACCATTTCCACTAGCGAAGATGGCAATATTTACCATTTCACTTCTACCTTTCCACTGTTTGTGACTTCACCAATCACATAGCTTGGCTCATTGATTTCTGCTAATAAGCTTTGAACTTTTTCTACATCAGCTTTATCAACTGCCATCATGAAACCAATACCCATGTTGAATACGTTACACATTTCTTCCATTGGTACTTCACCATATTTTGCGATCATATCAAAGATTGGTTTTCTAGGATAAGCGTTGGTATCAATCACAACACCCTGTCCTTCCTTCAACATACGTGGAACGTTTTCATAGAAGCCTCCACCAGTGATATGTGACATACCTTTGATATCTACTTTATCTAATAAGTGTTTAATTGCTTTTACATAGATTTTTGTAGGTGTTAATAAAACATTACCTAATTTTTCTCCACCGATTTCATCATATTCTTTGTGAAGATCAAGTTTTGCGTCTTTTAATAAGATTTTACGAATCAATGAGAAACCATTAGAATGAACACCTGAACTAGGTAAACCAATTAATACGTTGCCTGCTTCAATTTTCTGTCCATCTAATAATTTGCTTTTTTCAACAGCACCAACACAGAAGCCTGCGATATCATAGTGTTTTACATCATACATATCTGGCATTTCTGCTGTTTCTCCACCAATCAATGCACATTCTGATTGAACACATCCATCCGCAACACCTTTGACAAGCTGTTCGATTTTTGTTGGTTCATTTTTTCCTACTGCAAGGTAGTCAAGGAAGAAGATTGGCGCAGCACCCTGTACTAATACATCGTTGACACACATAGCGACAGCATCAATACCAACTGTATCGTGTTTATCCATTTCAAATGCGATCATTAATTTAGTTCCTACACCATCGGTACCACTTACCAATACTGGTTCTTTCATACCTAATGTAGATAAGTCAAACATTCCTCCGAATGCACCAATGGAATCCATTGCACCTTTGATTTTTGTTCTTGCGACATGGCTTTTGATCAGACGTACGGATTCGTATCCGGCTTCCAGGTTGACACCGGCTTCTCTATATTTATCACTCATGTTATTTTATATTCTCCTTTTCAAACTATTTTTCCCAAGAAAGTTTTTCATCTTTCACAGGTTCTGGTTGTTTTTCAGGCTCTTTCTTTAGAGGCTGAGGTTTTACAATTGTTTTTGGTTTTGTTTCTTTTGCTTTTTCTGGTGTGACATACACATTGGTTTCGTTGTTTGGAATGCCAGAAAGATTTACATTTCTTGTGACTTTGGCATCATACGTATTTGCTTTTACGATTTCGCCTAAATCAATGCCGGTTGTTTCTTTCATGGATTCAAACAATTTCATCATCACACCTGGTACATTGCCTGCGACTGGATCTATGGCATTTCCTTCGTTGCCGCCAATCACGGTAATCTTATCGATCTTCGATAATGGTTCTGCGATTTTACCAGCAACATCTGGCAATACTTTGATTAACATTTCCGCTACTGCAGCGCCGGTATATTTCTGATATGCTTCGGCTTTTTTATCCATTGCTTCTGCTTCCGCAACACCTTTTGCACGAATAGCTTCCGCTTCGGCTTCACCGACGAGCTGAATACCTTGTGCTTCACGTTCACGGCTATAACGATCAGCATCGGCTTTGGCTTTCTGTGCTTCCGCTTCTTGCTGAATTTCAAATTTCTTGGCTTCTGCTTCTTTTTGGCGAGTATACAATTCTGCATCCGCTCTTTGCTGCTTCGCAAATTTTTCCGCTTCGGCCTGCTTCTTTACCTCTGCTTCCAGTGCTTTTTCCTTAACTTCTACTTCCTTCGCTTTTAATAGAACTTCACGTTCCTGTTTTGCGATATCCGCATCGGCTGTAGTAACTTCAATGGTTTTACGCTGGTTTTCTTTTTCAATCTGATAAGCAGCATCGGCTGTTGCCTGTTTCATATCTGCGATACGTTTTAATTCTGCTTTCTGCATTGCTAAATCGTTGTTTTTGATAGCAATTTCACGCTCTGCGATAACTCTTGCATCATTTGCCTGACGATCGGCATCGGCTTTCGCAACTGCGATTTCTTTATCCGCTTCTGCTTTGGCAATAGCAGCTTTTTTCTTAATCTGTGATATATTATCAATACCAAGATCATCAATAACGCCATTGGCATCTGTGAAATTCTGTACATTGAAACTAACGATATTTAAACCCATTGCGGCTAAATCCGGCATGGCATTTTCTTTTACCAGCTCTGCAAATTTCTGACGATCAGAAACCATTTCTTCTAGGCGCATACGTCCAACAATTTCACGCATGTTACCTTCTAAAACTTCTCTTGCCACACGTGCCATATAATCAGGTGTCTGATTTAAGAAGTTTTGTGCAGCAAGCTCTAACTTATCGCCATCCGTGCCAACTTTTACATTGACTGCGGCATCTACCTGAATATTGATATAATCAGCGGTTGGTACCATGCTGCTTGTTTTTACATCAATCGGAATCAGCTTTAAGCTTAATTTATCCAAACGTTCTAAGAATGGAATTTTAATACTGGCTTTTCCCACAATAATTTTTTTACGAAGACCGGATATGATATAGGCAGTATCAGGTGGTGCCTTTACATATCCGATCGTAATAATCAAAATCAATAGGATCAGCACAATTGCGCCAGCAATATATGGCAATAATGCTTGTAAATCCATAAGAATTTACCTCCTTATTTTTTGAAGTAATCTACACCGTTCTTGAAGATATTCTGAAGTTTTTCACCTTCGATGTTTTTAAACAATCCCTCTTCATAACGTTCACTGTGTCCCATCTTACCGAAGATTCGTCCATCAGGACTTGTGATACCTTCGATTGCATAAGAACTACCATTTAAGTTATATGCGCCATTCATAGTAGGATCACCATCTAAGTCAACATACTGTGTTGCGACCTGACCATTTTCAAACAGTTTTGCGATCACTTCATCACTTGCGACAAACTTACCTTCTCCATGAGATACCGCAATACTGTGGCAATCTCCTGGTTTAAAGCTTGATAACCAAGGTGATTTATTGCTTGTGACTTTTGTAGTTGCGATGTGTGATACGTGACGGTTAATATTGTTTCTAAACAATGTTGGAGAATCTGCATTCAGGCTTTCGATATCACCATATGGTAATAAACCAGATTTAATCAATGCCTGGAATCCATTACAGATACCTAAGATCAATCCATCATTTTTAAGCAGTGTCTGTACGGCATTGTTCACTTTTGGATTGCTTAATACATTTGCGATAAACTTACCACTGCCATCTGGTTCATCTCCACTAGAGAATCCACCAACGATCATCAAGATCTGTGCTGTGGCAATCTTTTCACTTAATACATTCAAAGAATGTTCAATGCTTTCTACATTCAGGTTATTGAATACAACAATTTCTACTTCTGCGCCTGCACGTTCAAATTGTTGTTTTGTGTCGTATTCACAGTTTTGCCCAGGGAATACAGGAATGATAACTTTTGGCTTATCATATGTTTGATGAGCTTTTGCATGTGTTTCACTATTGTATTCAGGTGTTGTGATTTTTTCACCATCCTGATCTACAGTCATTGGATAAATCTTGTTGTAACGTTCACACCATACATCAATTGCTTCATCAATATCAATCGTTTCTTCATTGATATGAATGTTGTGATCTGCAGTAGTTTTTCCTAACAGAATGAAATCAGCATCTTCGATTGGCGCACTTGTTTCCACGATAATAGAACCAATAGAAATGGAGAACATATCTTCATCACTTGTGACATCTACACCAATTTTATTACCAAAACTCATCTTACATAATGCTTCAGCAATACCACCAAACTTCACAGTTGCAGCAGATACGATATCCTTATTCAGGATGTGTGCACGCACTTTATTGAAGTTGTTTTTCAACTGTTCATAATCTGGCACCATATTTTCTTTTGGTGTATGTTTTACCAAATACAGATAGTTGCCTTCACCCTTTAATTCTGAAGAAATAATATTCTCTGTCTTATCAGTTGTGACTGCAAACGTAATCAATGTTGGAGGTACACAAATTTCATTGAAGGTACCTGACATAGAGTCTTTTCCACCAATGGCTGGTGTTTCAAATGCCATTTCTGCTTCAATCAATCCCAACAATGCCTGCATAGGTTTACCCCATTTTTCAGGATCTGTATGTAAACGTTCAAAGTATTCCTGGTTTGTTAAACGACAAGTTGCCCAGTTACCACCCAATGCAGTGACTCTGGCAAGTGCTTCTACTACAGAATAAGCAGCCCCTAAATAAGGAGAATATAAAGATACTTCAGGGTTATATCCATGTGTCATGATAGAACATGTATTTGTAAAACCAAAGACTGGAAGTTTCTGTACACTACCTTCTGTTTCTGTTAACTGATATTTACCACCAAATGGCATCAATACCGTTGATTTACCAATTGATGCATCAAACATTTCAGCTAAACCAATCTGTGAAGCAACATTTGGCTGTTTCAAATCATCTTTAATATTGTTCACGTTTGATTTAAATGGGTTATTATCCACAAGACCTTCTTTCACAAGAACATCCTGTAAACCACGAACACCATTGGTATTTAAGAAATCACGTGAGATATTCACGATTTCTTCTCCATGGAAACTCATAACCAAACGATTTTCATCAGTTACTTCCGCTACGATTACACTATCTAAGTTTTCTTCATATGCTAATTGTTTAAATTCTTCAAATTTATCTGCTTCGATTAAAACTGCCATACGTTCTTGAGATTCAGAAATCGCAAGCTCTGTACCTGATAACCCATTGTATTTTACAGGTACTTTATCTAAGTCAATTTTTAATCCATCCGCAAGCTCACCAACAGCAACGCTGACACCACCTGCACCAAAGTCATTTGCCTTTTTGATCAGGCGAGTAGCCTCTGGATTACGGAATAAACGCTGTAATCTTCTTTCCATAGGTGCATTACCTTTCTGCACCTCACTAGAACATTTTGTTAAAGATGTATCATTGTGTTCTTTACTAGAACCAGTCGCTCCACCAACACCATCACGTCCAGTAGCGCCACCAATCAATACAACGATATCGCCTTTTTCAGGAGATTTACGGATAACATTTTCTTTTGGAGCGGCACCAACAACAGCACCAACCTCCATACGTTTTGCGACATATCCATCATTATAAATTTCTTTTACATAAGTTGTTGCCAAACCTATCTGGTTACCATAAGAAGAATAACCGGCAGCAGCACCTTTTGAAATTCTTGATTGAGGCAGTTTGTTAGGAAGTGCATCCTTGATATCTTTTGTGATATCACCTGCACCAGTGATACGCATTGCCTGATATACATAACTACGACCTGACAATGGGTCACGGATTGCACCACCAATACATGTGCTGGCACCACCAAATGGTTCAATTTCAGTAGGGTGATTGTGTGTTTCATTCTTAAACATCAATAACCATGTCTGATCTTCACCATCAACATCGACTGTGATTTCGATAGAACAAGCATTGATTTCATCACTGACTTCCATATCATCCAGTTTCCCGTTTTTACGCAGGTATTTACCAGCAATGGTTGCCATATCCATCAATGTCATGACTTTCTTTCCACCATGTACATCATTTCTTAATTTCAAATATAAATCGTATGATTTCTGAATGGTTTCCTGTAAAGAACCAGCTTCAAACTTCACATTTTGTAAGATGGTTTCAAATGTTGTATGACGGCAGTGATCAGACCAGTATGTATCCAATACTTTTAATTCTGTCATTGTTAAATCACGTTTTTCTTCATTCTTGAAGTAATTTTGTACGTGCTTTAAATCAGCCAGTGTCATTGCAAGGCCTTCTTTATCCATCAATGCCTGTAATGCTGCATCATCCATATCACAGAAACCTGTAATGACAGGAACTGCTTCAATTTCAACATCTTCTTCATAACCTAAGATATTTAAATCTTTTTCACGCATTTCCACAGGGTTAATCAGATATTTTTTAATACCGATGATTTCTTCTTCACTTACATTACCCTCAAGAATAACAATACGTCCACTCTTAATCACTACGTCCTGCTTGTTATTTAACAGCATTAAACACTGTTGTGCACTATCTGCACGCTGATCATATTGACCTGGTAAACATTCATAAGCTATATAAGTTTTACCTGTTAAATCAACATCATCATAAACTTCATCGGTAACAACTTCACTCAATACTTTTTCCTTCAACAATGCCATATCATGATCATCCCCATGGAATACATCATACACATTGTACAGTTCTACACCTGTTAATCCATTCAGATTCAGGTTCTGTTTTAATTCATGAAATAAAGACTTTGCTTCAACACGGAAGGCTTCTTTTTTCTTTACAAATACACGATAGTCCATCTTTTTCACCTTTCTATATATTGGATATATATTATTCAACTTCAATTACAGAATCAGCTTTTACTTTATCTGCCATAGATTTTTTGAATGCATCTAGTTTTTCAGCTAATGTTTCATCACTTAATGCAATCATCTGGGCAGCAAGAATTGCGGCATTTTTAGCCCCAGCTTTACCAATCGCAACAGTTGCGACAGGAATTCCACCAGGCATCTGTACAGTAGATAATAATGAATCCATACCACCTAAAGCACTTGTCTGAATAGGAACACCAATAACTGGAAGTGTTGTAGAACTAGCTAATACACCACCTAAGTGAGCAGCACCACCTGCAGCTGCGATGATCACCTTGATTCCACGTTCTTTCGCACCTTCACTTAATTTAATGACTTCATCTGGTGTACGGTGTGCACTTAATGCATGTGCTTCAAATGGAATATCAAATTCCTTTAACTGATTGAAGCAAGCTTCCATTGTAGGTAAGTCACTACGACTTCCCATGACGATACTGACGATTGGTTTTCTGTTTTCGCTCATTTGCTTTTCCTCCTATAAAATAAAAAATACATATTGCCTATCTTACCAATATGTACACTAAAAACAGTTATTTAATTGTATTAATATAGCGCATCTTCTTAAGACCATAAGTAAGACCTCCTATAATAATAAAGACGTATTTGCCTGCATACGCAAACAAATACGCCTTCGAACAAAAAGAAAGAGTAATTGTTTGCTTGTAGCCCGCAGATTTACGGTTAGCGGCTAGAAACTTGCCGTCCATATTACGGCATATATACAAGCTAATAGTCAATACATAAGTATTGTACTAAACTTCCTGTTTTATTACAAGCATAAAAGTTACATTTCTTTGGAATTTCTCTATTCTTTTTCTGTTCTTTTCTATTTTTACAACTTTTCCTTATATATTATCGTTTTTTTCAAATCATACAAGTACAATTTTCATCTTTTCATCAAAAATTATATCTACCAATAAACATCCTTCTCGCCAATTTGTTGTATCACTTCTTAAAAAATATCATATCTAAAAAAATGCATATATTCATAAAATTAATTTTCTACATGCAAGTATACATTGCCTCAGTCAATGAAAAGGGTTACAATAATAAAAAGATACATGTAAGGAGGAGTTAAAATGAAATATGCTTATATCAATGGAATTATCCTGGATGGCAGCGAAGATATGGTACCTCAAAAAGGAAAAGTCATTCTTACAGAAAATGATAAAATATTGGGAATTGTAGATAAAGATACTGATCTAAACACCTATCAGAAAATTGATTTAAAAGGTAAATATATCATGCCTGGATTAATTAATTTACATGTACACTTACCTGGCAGTGGAAAACCTGTAAAAGAAGGTGTAGATAATGGTGAACGTATCAAAAAGCTTGCGAAAAATCCAATTGTATTAATTGCTATCAAAAAAATCTGTGAAAAATATGCCAAAATGGAATTGATGAGTGGCGTCACAACCATTCGTACTGTTGGTGGCGCAAAGAATTATGATACAGAAATCAGAAATAAAATCAACGCTGGTAAAATGATTGGTCCTCGTGTATTGGCAAGTAATTATGCGATATCCGTACCTGATGGTCATATGGCTGGTTCTTTGGCCTATATCGCAAATAGCGCTGATGAAGCTGTACAATATGTTAGAAAAATAGCAGAGGATCATCCTGATTTAATCAAATTAATGATTACCGGTGGTGTTTTGGATGCGAAAGCAAAAGGTGAACCTGGTGAATTAAAAATGCCAGCAGAATATGTAAAGGCTGCCTGTGAGGAAGCACATCATCTTGGTTTAAAAGTCGCCGCCCACGTTGAAAGCCCTGAAGGGGTACGTGTTGCATTAGAAAATGGTGTTGATACCATTGAACATGGTGCACAGCCAGATGAAACAATCCTTTCCTTGTTTAAAGAACGCCACGCATGTCAGGTCGCAACCTTATCACCTGCCTTGCCTTATGCATTATTCGATCGTTCTATTTCTCATGCTACAGAGATGGAACAATATAATGGAAATATTGTATTTGAGGGTATCATCAACTGTGCAAAGGCATGTTTAGAAAACGATATTCCTGTAGGATTAGGTACAGATACTGGATGTCCTTACGTTACGCATTATGATATGTGGAGAGAACTATATTACTTCCATAAATATTGTGATGTATCGAATACATTTGCGTTATATACTGCCACAAAACGAAACGCACAGATTGCGGGCATAGGAAATATAACTGGCTCTATTGAACCAGGTAAGTGTGCTGATTTTGTTGTAACAGCAAATAATCCACTAGATGATTTAACAGCGTTGAGAGATATTGAAATGGTTGTGACGCAAGGCAAGATCATTGATCAGCCAAAAGTCAAAAAAGATCCTGAAATCGAACAGGAATTGGATAAGTTTTTATAGGAGAACGGTGAATGCCGTTCTTTTATTTTATAGGACTACTTAAATTACCTTTTTTTCATTTTGAAAATTAGATTCTAAAAAAACATTCGATATTTTTGTAAAATTTTTAGATTCTAAAAAATAAATCGTGATAAAATAAATAAACTCTAATTTTCAATCAAATATTCCTTTGATGATTTAAACAAAAGTGATATAACTAAACTAGCTAATTATAAAACAGTAAACTTAGACTTCTCCCAAAAGAAAGGACGTGTCATAAGAAATGAGTAAAGTCGATACTACACAGGTTTTTACAACAATACTTCCACTAAAGAATCTAATAGAGGATATTGTGCAAGGAACATGTGACTTAGATGCAAATTATCATCGCCCATATTGCTGGACTTCTGCCATGGTAGAAGAATTCCTTCAAGCCCTTTTACAAGGTCTATCTTTCAATCTTTTTATCCAAAAACAGGCAAAAGACTCCAACTTCAATGGCGACAAGTAAGTTGGAATACACGCTGTGCACCCTTTGGGCGTGAATGCAGCAATATAAAAAGTTCTTGTCTTTTTTTCTTCTTGTTTCTGCTTTTTTTCTATCACAATATTCCACATAATCTTTGTAAGCATTTCTCCTCTTTTTGTGCTATTATTAGCTTAATTACAAAATAGAAAAGAGGTGCTTACATGGTTAAAGAAAAAGAACATGATGATAAGAATTACCGTGTCTTTCGCTGTATTATAAAGCCTACTCATACGTTTTATGAACCATTTCTACTTGTGACTCATCTTGCGAAAAACCTCTATAATATTGGAATGTTTTATATCCGTAATGCTTATAGTGGCGCTATCAAATCTCCTCAGGATAGGTTTCCTAATGAAGTAGAAGTAATCAATGATCTCAACAGTGTCATTGATCAATTAAATGAAATACGATTGTACGATAAGAAAACGAAACAGAAGAAGAAAAAGCCAGGTAAAATGTTCTCGAAAATCAATGAGGGAAATAGATTCGTTTTCTATGAGCTTTTGGATGGTCTGTTCAAAGTAATGAATCAAGTAGACTATCGTGCATTGCACTCTCATGTAGCTCAACAAGTATTGAGGATGTTGATGCGTGACTGGAATAGTTTTTTCAAAAATCAAAAGAAATATCGTAACGATCCAACAAGCTTAAAAGCTAAACCACATATACCAAATTATGCTGATAAAAATGGTTATAAAACTGCGACCTTTACCAATCAATCCTGTTATATCAGAAAAGATAAGAAAGGTGGTTATGTCCAATTCCCTAAAATAGTGAAAAAGTATGGCTTTCCAAGTGATAGATTCTATATCGGGAAATTAGATATGATGGACAAGGACTTTAAACAGATACGTTTGGTGCCAGAAGAAGATCATATCGTTATGGAGATCGTATATGAGATCAAAGCTGTAGAAGATACTGTAGATGTAGAAACAGCAGAAAGAATTGCAGGTATCGATATCGGTGTCAACAACTTAGCAAGTATCGCTTTCACTACAGGGCATCAGCCAGTCATCGTAAAAGGCGGTAAAGCAAAGTCAGTAAATCAAAGATACAATAAAGTCATGGCACATTTACAGTCTGAACAGTTGAAAGGCAAGAAACAGGAAACTCATATCAGAACAAAAAGGATGAAACGCGAAACAAGAAGACGCAACAATCAAATGGATGATTTCATGCATAAGAAATCAAGAAAGATCGTTGATACATGTATGGAAGAAAACGTTGAAGTCATCGTGATCGGAAACAATACGGATTGGAAACAGAACATCAATCTAGGCAAGAAAAACAATCAGAATTTTGTACAGATGCCATTTCAGAAATTCATCAAAATGATCAAGTATAAAGCAGAAGCAGTCGGTATCAAAGTAATGATAACAGAAGAAAGCTATACATCCAAAGCCAGCAGTATAGACGAGGATCAAATACCTTGTTATGGCGAAGAAGAAAAAGAATATACATTCAGTGGAAAGCGAATAAAACGAGGCTTGTACAGAAGTAAAGAAGGTATCTTGATGAATGCAGATATCAATGGCGCAAGCAATATCATAAGAAAAGTATATCCATGTAAGCCAAAACTCAAAGAGCGATGGTATAGAGGTACAGTGAACGTACCAGTCATGTGTATCTAAACGTAAACACGATCAGATACAGATACGAAAAATTCTAGCTTGTACAAATAATGGATAAGCCAGAAGCTCCCTGCTCTATAGCTGGGAGTAGTTCACCACTTATCATGAAGATGATCATTATGAAATCATCGATGGCTATCAACGTTTAAAAACTTTATTCATGTTTTATAATGATGAAATCAAATTAAGAAATATCACTTCTAATAAAATCATTTTGACATATTTAGATGAGTTTAAACATAGTGAAAAAAATGCATGTAAAAAAATTTACAGTAGATATATACAAAGCAATGTAGTTACTAGACTTACTTTTTCTTTATTGCCAGAAACTGTCATTGCCAAGTTAAATGCTACTCAAGTACCTGTTCTCAAAATCAACAGTCACAATCAAGAATCCGCAACATATTTTTATCGACAATATAATGCTTACCAAAAAGAATGCGCACAATTATTATTAAGCCTATCAACCTTTCAAATTTTCAATCAGCCTTTAGAATCTTATGCTGACGTAATCACACCGTTTTGTGAAAAAATACATATCCACTTGCAGATGAAAGATTTCTTTATCATTTTATTCCAAATAATTGGTATTTATGATAACTCTACATTGCGTCTTGGCTGTAAAAACGATGATGTTATCGCCTATATCAATAATCTTAATCAATCAGATCAAACATATATTGCAACACGATTATTTGAAAAAGTTCTTAAAAACATAAAATTAGTAAATCAATCCGATATTAAGGATATTAATCTGAGAAAATCAGGCTTAAAGCTTGTTTTTCTCTATATTATAAAAAAAGACCTTACTTCCTCCGATATAAGTAAAGTCCTAATGAATATTCAAAAAGTACAGAATCAAGCGAAGTACTTCAATACCTCTAAAAACATTGACTTGCATGATGTTTTAAAAACATCTGATGAAAGAAAAATCAACGATAACCTGTTATTTAATTGACGAATAGAATAAGAGCATGTTTGTTAGCGTTATTTACAAGCATGCTCTTATTTACATTATAAATCTTTTCCGTTTGTTTGAATGACTTGCTGATACCAATAGAAAGAATCTTTTGGCATTCTCTCATAAGAACCTGTGCCATCATCGTGTTTATCTACATAAATAAAACCATAACGTTTTTTCATTTCACCTGTTGTTGCACTAACTAAATCAATTGGTCCCCACATAAGGTATCCGATACAGTTAACATCATCTTCTATCACTGCTTTTTTCAAAGCTGACAAATGCTGTTTTAAATAATCTATACGATAATCATCATGTACCTTGCCATCCTCACTAACAACATCTACAGCACCTAGCCCATTTTCTGTAATCATGATAGGAAGTTGATATCTTCTATCAATAAAATTTAATAAATAACGAAGTCCAGTAGGATCAATCGACCATCCCCAGTCACTATCTTTTAGATATGGATTTTTCACACCACCAAAGAATGCTTTTTCCATGTCTTCTTTTTCTTTGGCAATGCTGACTTCAGATGCATAATAATTAATACCAAGGAAGTCTAAAACACCTTCTTTAAATGCCATTTTATCATCTTCAGTTACATCTAGCTGTATACCTAAACGCTGATATTCATGCAATTTATATTCTGGAAATTTTCCATAACACATTGCATCTATCTGATACAAATCACGTGTCATTCGTTTAAAAGATAACATCACATCTTCAGGGTTACAGGAGTATGGATAATTAGGTGTTAATCCAAACACACACCCGATTTTATTGTCCGCATCAATTTCACGAGCTAGTTTTACCGCTTTGACACTTGCTACTGTCATATAGTAAGCACATGTCGCAAGTGTTTGCGGTGCATTTTCTAATTCAGAATATTTAATGCCTGCCACAAAGTATGTAAAGAAATCTGATAATGCCATTTGTGAATCAATATGATTCATTTCATTAAATGTTACCCAATAGTGTACTTTGCCTTTTAATGCTTCAAACATCGTCTTACAATAACGTAAATATAAATCAATGGTTTTACGATTTGTCCAAGAGCCATACTTTCTCACAATCGCAAGTGGCATTTCAAAATGATATAATGTCACAATTGGTTCAATATCATTCTCCAATAATGTATCGACAACGTTTTGATAATATTGGATACCTTTCTCATTAGGCTGTTCATCGTCCCCGTTTGGATAGATTCTTGACCAGTCCACAGATATTCGCAATGTTTTAAATCCCATTTCTTTAAATAACGCAATATCTTCTTTATAGCGATGATAAAAATCAATACCTGTTTCTGATGGATATGTGTATCCAGGGAGTTTTTCATCATGAATCAAACGGTCATGGTGTACATCACCTGATGTCGCAACATCCATCATGGCCAAGCCTTTGCCATCTTCATTCCATGCGCCTTCACATTGATGAGCCGCAATACTGCCACCCCATAAAAAGTTTTCATTTAATTCCATATGATTCACCTCTATACAATCACTGTTAAACAGTTTTCCTTTCCTGTAAATATCGTTTCAGTAGATGGTAACACATCCAGATAATCTGCTGTATTTGTGATAACCATAATCACCGTTGTGTCATAACCTTCTTTTGTAATTGCTTCAAAATCCGCTTTAATTAATGGTTCTCCAACCTTTACATGATCTCCTTGTTTTACCATTCCTTCAAAATATTTTCCTTCTAATTCTACGGTATCAATACCAATATGAATCAATACTTCTATCCCATAAGACGTCTTGATACCAATGGCATGGTTTGTAGGAAATAAGCTAACAACTTCTCCTTCTACTGGTGAATGAATGATATTTTCTTCTGGTTGAATGGCAATGCCTTTACCTAATGCGCCTGTGGAGAATGCTTTATCATTTACCTGTGCCAATGCAACCGCTCTGCCTTTGACAGGTACACCAATTTCGGTTTTTGTGAATGTAGAGTTCATACGTTTTGGTTCTTCTTGCACATGTTCTTCTTGTGGAATACCCAATAGATAAGCAGCAATAAATGCCCCAATAAAGCCAATAATTACTGCCCCTACTGCACAATAGAAATTCATATATTCATTGTTTCCAATAAAAGAAGTAATCCCAAATAATGTTACTGGTGCATAGGATTTGACGCCCATTAATCCACCAAATAATCCTCCAAGACCACCACCAATCATGACAGCAACAAATGGTCTTCTATATTTCACAAATACTCCATAAACAGCAGGTTCTGTAATTCCCATGAATGCACTAAAAGCTGTCGTTCCAAATAATTGTTTTTGTTTTGCATCTTTTGCTTTGAAAAAGTATCCAAGTACAGCACCACACACTGCAATATCTGATACAATCCATGCTAAAGTAAATATTGGATCATATCCTTGCGTTGCATAGAAATTCATATAGATTGGTATGATAAAGTTTCCAGCGCCCATCATAATCAAGAATGGCTGGCATGCGGCATATAACATGACTGCGCTCCAATTTCCAAATGTATTCATCAAGAACTGGAATACCAGATTCAATAAATCACTTAACCATGTGCCAATAGGTCCAAATAAAGCCAAAGTAATAGGCAGACAAATAACAAGTGTTAAAACTGGATTAAAGAAATATTGTAAGGCTTGTGGCATCAATTTTTCTAATGCTTTTGTTACATATCCCATAAACCATACGCCAAGCAATATTGGAAAGAATGAATTAGAATATGTAATTGTTGGAAGATTTATACCAAATACATTTAACCCTTCAACACCATTGATACCAACTGATAATAAGGTAACAGCAATTGTTACTGCCAAATAAGGACTTGCATGTAATCTTTTTGCGAAAGCCATTGCCATATAAACAGGCAAGAAATAGAAAACAGCTTGTCTAAGTGTATCATAAATGAAGTAGGTAGAACTTTCCGGAGAAATTAACCCAGTTAATGAAACAATAGAAAGTAGTCCTGCGATAATACCTGCGGCCATCATAGGTTCAAGAATTGGATTCATACATTCTGACAGTACATCAAGTACAGCTTTGACAGGATTCTTTTTTACCTTTTTTTCTACGCTTGTTTCCATTCCTAATAATTGTAATAATTCTTCATGAATCTGTGCTACTTGTGTTCCTATGATAATCTGATAAGCTACTTCATTGGATACAACATCAATGACATCTTTCAATGCTTTGATATCTTCTGTTTTTGCTTTATTTCTGTCTTTTAATGTAAAACGTAAACGTGTCATACAGTGGACAACTGCTTCAATATTATTTTTTCCACCAACCAATTCAATGATCTGTTCACAAAATTCTTTATATTTCATATAAATTAATTCCTTTCTTCTCTTTGGGTTACACGATGAATATGAAGCATAAGATATGTTTCTTCATCATTTGTTAATTCACTTTGAAATGCATCGCGTACATAAACTCTGATTTTGTTTACACAACTGTACGCTTCTGGATATAAACTTCTGATTTGATTATTTAATTCTTGCTCATCTGAATCGTATACATCATGTTTTAACAACCTTGTCACAAAGTATTGTAAGTGTGTGACTAAGCGTATATAGTTCATAGAATCTTCATCGAAGTTTATATGAAAATGATACTTGATAATTGCCAGAATATCTCTTACTGTTTCCATTGCTTTTATCTGATGATTTGCGTTGTTTGTGTCATTTTGCAGATTGATGAAATGAAGCGCAATTGCGACAGCTTCATCTGTAGGACACTCGATATCCATCGTTTTCTGAATAATGGATACTGCATATAAACCAATTTGATAATGCTCTGGATAAAACTTTTTGACTTCCCAGCTAAGCGGACTTTTAATAAACTGATTCTTTTTGATGCGCTTAATTGTGAAATCTAAATGATCCAATAATGTTAAGTAAAGATAATCAGATACACATGTTTTTAGTTTTTCTTCTCCATAGGCAATGATTTGATTTACCATTTGCAAGTACTCATCTTTGGTATTGGATAAAAGAAAGCTAAAGTGTTCCAGTTTATCGTGGGAATCCAGTACATAGGTTTTCTGTATTTCTTCACTGGTGATTTCCTGTCCTGGTTTCTTTTTAAATGCGACGCCTTTGGAATATACAATAATCTCATTTGATCCTCTCTTTACGATAGCAACATTATTGTTCAATATCTGGCTGATTTTCATATTGCAGCTCCTCCTTTCCAGAAAAAAACTCAAATTACATAGGAAAAGCCATTCCAAGTAATTTGAGTTCTGCCTGCATATCAGTAACATACTCAATCTATAGCAGCTTGCTATAGAAGTTTTTTTCTAAATCCATTATATCAAACAAAAGCTCTATTTCAAGCGCTTACATAATTAATTTACCATTTACCATGGTATTTTTATGGATATAAAATACTAAAAGAAAGGCTAATCATACAATTAATATATCATTAGCCTTCACAATATTGTTTTAAGATTTTTTCGTTTTTTTACTTTTTCTAATACCTTTGATTACAACAAATCCTGTTACACATGTTAAGAAAGAGAAGAATACAACATGACTATGATCGCTTGTATCAACGGAAGATGAATTTTTATCTTCTGTTTGTTTATCATTCTTTTGTTCCTTATCCATAACCGCATTTGCTTCTTGTTTTTGAAGTTGTTTGATTGCCTGTCGTAAATTAGTAACAGCTGTTTTTACCTCAGCATCATTTGTTTTATTATTTTGAGATATTAAGATAGCTTGTGATAATGCATTCTGTAATTCTTTTAAAGATTTTTCTGTATAAATAGAAGGGTTCTTGATAAGCTCTTGTGCCTGTTTAATGATTGTATTCAATTCATGTTTATCTGTATCTGGCTTAAGCTCCTTTACTTTCAGATTTTCTTTCGCATCAAATAGTCTTTGATAAGCAGTATTGATTTCATCTAGCGTTGCTTTATCTGATTGTAGAATGCTATCTAGCTGTGTTTTTGCTTCTTCTAGTGCATTCCAGCTATCCACTGTGTATTGATTTTTCACAAGAGAAGATAATGATGGCAATAACTCTTGAGCCTGTGCTTTCGCCTGTTGAATCAATAGTTGTGAGCGAGCCTGTTGTAGCTGTTTGTATAAATCAGATACTGCCTGTTCGCTGGCATTTTCTGGATTTGCGCTCAATTGATATGCTGATGTAATCATTGTATTTATTGCTTCATCTTTTGATTGATTTAAATCTTTTACTTCTTTTGTGATCTGTCCAAGCTTTGATAAGCTATTTGAAGATGCTCGTTTTTCTAACTGATCCATAGCTTGTAGAAGTTTTTCAACAGTATCATCTATGACTTTTTGTTCAACCTCTGTTGTTTGAAGCAGCGCATCTGCGTCCTCATATGCTTTCTTATAAGGCTCCCAGCTCATCTTTGTGACACTGTTTTTTGTATAACCCTGTGCTTCTTTTTCAAGTGCGGATTGTAGTGCTTTTTGTAATTTTGTTTTATCAAGAACGGGCGTATGTTTTGGTTCAAGTAATGTTTTTGCCTTCTGAAGGCTTGTTAATGTATCATTGATCAATGTTTGATCTGCCTGTTCATTTTTCAATACACCCTGTGCTGATTCAAGTACTTTTTTAAATTCTATCCAGCTGTCTGGTGTATAATCATCTTCCTGAAGCTTTATGCCTTCCGCAATTTCCGCAGCCAGTTTTGTTTTATCAATCACTAACTGTAGTGCATTTTTTGCCTTTTCCAGTAAAGATGTCGCATCATCAATTTGTTGTTGTGTATCTGCGATTTCATAAATTTTAGAGGCATTTTGGAATGCTGCTTGATATGCCTTTACACTTTCTTCTTGATAAGCATCAAGATTCATATTCAAATACGTTTCCATTTCTTTCTTCAATGCATCATAACTTAATGCTTTTTGTGGTTCTGTCGTAATCTCATAATAATCAAATGATACTTTAGGTTTACTGCCTTCAGGAGCATCACTTGGACAATCTTTCACAACCACTTCTACTTTATGTTTCTCATTAGATAATGGCTTACTTTCAAACACTTTACTTTTTGGTTCACTGCCACTGACTTTGGTAAAAGTAGAGAATGTTCCTTGATTTACACCATCTATGATGACATCGATATTCGCACCAGCATAACCACCTGATGCTTCTAATTTCATGAAATATAAGGCAAGTTTATTTCCCGTAAATTCAAATGAGAAGCTGCTGCCTTTTTGGATTGTTTCACTGATTGTGCCAAACTCATGTTTTCCTTCATCCCATGTTGTCCAGCCATCAGAATATGTAATACTTTGATCACGATCATCTACTTTTACACAATTCTGTGGCATAACGATTTCTATCGTTTTCTGTGCATATAAATGATGCTCTTTATCTTCCGCTTTGACGATAATTGTTCCTGGATGTGTACATGTTAATACTCCCTTTTCATCGATGGTTGCGATATTGCTAGGCAGTTTTAAATCATTTTCCACAGACCAGGTGATATCCCCTGCACTTGTTCCTGATGGTGTTGTCATTACGCTTAATGGAATACTTGTTTGTTTAGATAGATCTATTTGATCATCACTTATGATACTCATATTTGTTGGGTTTCCTTGACGGAGTATTTCAAATGCATCTAAGGAAATCTTCGCTTTTGTGACTACAAGCTGTGCATGATGAATGCCTTCTGGAAGATTTTTCACTTCATAAAACACTTGTTGACGCAATGTTTCTGTACTATTGGTATCTATGTTTTCTCCTACTTTTTTACCATCGATATATAAGTCAAACGTATGGGTATTCCCAGCTTTCATGCCTATGACTTTTAAACCATTTCCTGAGAAATAGAAATCTAAAGAGCTTCCATCCTGGTCTGTGTATTTTTCTGTGGACATATACTGTCCACCATCTGTCCAATCACCCCAGCCAGAGGAATAATTTATCATTGGATCACGATCATCCATTTTTACGATATGATAGATATCCTCTGGTTTTATTTCTTTGCTTAATGTACCACTTCTACCATCAGTATCCACAGCAGCGACTTTATAAAAGCCACTGTTTCCATCCATTTGATATGGTGCATGTGCTGTTTCACCAATTTTTTTATATTGTTCGTTCTCATCTTTTTGATAAATATCATAACGTGTTGCGGATGGCATTTCATCAAAGTCAATGAGTATTTTATTCCCATCTGTATAAGCTTTTACATTTTCCACAGCTTTTAAAGGTCGATTAGGAATATTTTCGATAGTATATGTTTCATTTGCGACTGTTTGGAAACTGATTTTTCCATCTTTTTGTGTTGTTTTTACGATATCTCCATTATGTTTTACCACTGCCTGATCAATATTTGGATATGCAATTGTACATTCGTTTCCACTCTTTGATAAGATGGAAGCACTATACAGATTGGAAGATTTCCAATCCATACTTACTTCAAAGTTGCCACGAGCAACTAATCCATCCACATGTCCATCCTGCCATTCATCAGCTAATGCAGGCAATAAATTGATATATCCCATATTGCTTTGTATGAGCATCTCCGCTACACCAGAAGTATAGCCAAAGTTTCCATCAATCTGAAATGGTGGATGTGCATCCCAAAGATTTTGATATGCACCTGCTTTAAAGAATGCTTTGATAATTTCATATGCATGATTGCCATCACCAACACGTGCCCATGAATTTAATCGTTGTTCCATTCCCCAGCCAGTCGCATCATCACCTCTTGATGTTAAAGAAACAATGGCAGCATCCAGGTACTTTTCATTATCTACATTGATCAAATCTCCAGGAAATAAGCCTAATAGATGTGACATATGACGGTGGTGTAAATCCGTATTAGGAACACTTCCCAGTGTTGTTTCACTATACCATTCTTTAATTTGTCCACTATCGCCGATTTCGATTGGGTTTAATTTTGACTGGATATCTTTCCATTCTTTTACTAAATCCTGATCAACATCCAATGCCTCTGCGGCTTCAATGCTGTCTTTATATAATTGCCAGATCAGTGATTGTTCATAGGTATTTCCTGCTGTATATGGACCTTGTTCAGGTGAATACGCTGGTACTGTCACAAGTCTGCCTGTTTCAGGATCTTCCCGTAATATTTGTTTATATAATGTAGCTTCTTCTTTCAACATTGGATAAATTTCATTATGTAAGAATTCTTTATCCTGCGTGTATTCGTAGTATTCGTAACAATTTTGAAGAATCCAAGGAACTGCCGCTGGTGACCATCCCCAGCTGAATGCCCAGCCCGGACATGTCCAGCCAAATGGTGTATTCTGGGTATGTGCACTAAATCCATTTTCCGGATGTTCTGCGTCACTTTTTACGCCAAAATAAGTTTCAGCCGTTACTCTACCTGGTTCACGAAGACTATCCACATATTTTATTAAAGGTATGCCACATTCTGCCATATTGGTAACATACGTTGGCCAATAATTCATTTGCAGATTTACATTCATATGATAATCAGAGCCCCATGGAACTTCGTTTTCATTTCCTACACGATCATTCCATACACCTTGTAAATTGGCAGGTAAATCATCTCCTCTGGATGAAGAAATCTGTAAATATCGGCCATATTGAAATAATAAAGTTTCTATATAACGGCGATTTCCTGCATCTGCATTTCCATTGTTGTAGGCAGTCAATAGTTCATCTGTAGTTAAATCTGGCATTGTCTGTCCTAAGTCAAGATGAACACGTTGGAATATATTCTGATAATCTTCTATTCCTGTTTGTTTGACTTGAGCATAGCCTTTTTTTACGGCTGCATCAATTACATTTTTTACACGTTGATTTAATTGATCATCACTTTCTCCTGTACGATATGCAGGATAATCGTTTTTATAGTCCGTTGATGCACTTACAAAAATCGTTGCTTCTGATGCATTTTTTACATATAATTGATCATCTGCTGCTTCTATACTTCCATCCTGTGTTGTTACAGCTAATTGTCCATTTAGCTTCAGCTGATTGTCTTTCATTTTTCCTTGAACGACAATGGTATTATCTTTCACTGTTGTGACAACATCTTTTTGTAAATTCTCGCTTGTTTCATTTTTTACAGGAAATGATACATGAAAGTTTAGTTTATCATTACCTTTTGCGCTTACTTTCATCGCAATTACATCATCTGGATAACTTGCCAGATATTCACGATGATAATCTGTGCCATTTAATGTAAAGTCCACAGTTGCCAACGCATCATTTAAATCCAATGCACGTTCATAATCAGATGGTGTCCCATTTAAACCGAAATCTAAATAGATATCGCCAAATGCCTGATAAGAGCCATATCCATCATGACTACCAACGATTTTTCCACAAGCATTTGCAGCATCCGGGTCACCATTTAAAAACATATCCTGGACTTTTTTCACATAGTCTGCCATTGGCATTCCATCAACGGTTGTGACATTTCCACCATTGTAATCTTTGCGAGAATCACTTGGTCCGCCTGTCCATAATGTTTTTTGGTTAAATGTTAAGTGCTCTTTGCTAATTTCACCATACACATTGGCGCCCATTCTGGAATTGCCAATCGGTAAAGATAACTGTTGCCATCGATCATTTTCCTCTGTTGTGTTAAAACCACCGCTTCTTCCGGGTATGAGTGTTCCCTCACTCACTGGTTCATCAAAATTGATTTTTAAATCCGGTGTAGTCTGATTATCTGTTGCAAGTATTCGCATACTGCTTACTGGTATATATGTGCATACCATGGCACAAGCCAATAAAAAACTTGGCGCTGCTTTTTTTACATATCTTGTTATACCTTTCATTATGTTCTCCTCTCTTAAATGTAACCGTTCTCAAATTGGATTATAACAAATGAAAGAATACTTGTATGTATTTCTGATATGATTAAGCAATCCATATGTAAAATAAAACTATATCTCTAAAATATTAATATTATTTTTTATATATATTTATCGCACAATATAACAATATATTATAAAAATCCCAGCCTTCTATGTATCTAAAGCAGACTACATATAAAGCCTGGATTCATCTTAAGATTTATATATTATCTCTAAAATATGTTTTGGCACTGCATGATCATCACAATGTCCAATCACATTCCCTGCGGCTTTCTTCGCAGCATCACTTGCATTTTCTGTTGCGTACGCATGGGTAAATCTACTTAACATTTCCAAGTCATTTCCTCCATCACCATAAACAGCAACTTCATCTTCTGCGATATTCAAAAGCTGGGCAAGCTTTGCGACTGCTTCGCCTTTATTTACACTTTTATCTGTGATTTCAAAGATTTCATCCTGAAAAGGTGCGTTGACGACGATATCGCTATGCGCTTGGATAAATGCAGTTAAATCATGATGCAACGCTTCATCCTCTACCCGACAATTGATTTTCATAATCCCCTGTTTTAAGATTTCCTCATCACTTTGTTCATATAAACAATCTTTCATAAATTCATGAATATCTGTTTTACGTAACACCTTTTTCCAGATACTGCGCTTCTCGAATTCTTTTATATGTTGGTCCTTGGAGATTCTAAGAAATGTATGATCTTTTCCGATACACTCAAAATCAATGGTAGGAAATGTCTTTAATACCTTTGCTAGAAAATCCTGATTGAGATAATTTTCATAAATAGAGTTCCCTTTTGGATCAAATATCAACGCCCCATTCATACAAATCGTATATACACCTCGATGATACATTCCTAATTTTTCTTTCTGATTTTCATGCATATGACGACCTGTCGCAATCGCAAAATAGCGGTTATTTTTTATAACTTGATCCACAGCATCCAAAATCACATCATCTGTTTCATGATATTTATTTAGTAAAGTGCCATCTAAATCGCACGCAAAAAGCTTTACCATAACATCCTTCCTCCTTTTCATTCAGAGCAATTATATCACTTTTCTATATAATATTATTTTCAAAAGGAAGAAAATTCCATACAAAAAAACGTATCAGTATGATGCCAATACGTTTTCTGTTTGCTTATTTACAAGTCATTCCCTGTTTTTCTGATAATTCGATTGTTTTATCAAATGGTGCATCTTTAGAATCACCAAAGCCTAATGTACTAAGTGTAGAACCTTCTACCGTTGCCATATCAATTTTAACAACTACTTTTAAATCTTTTCCATTTGCTTTATATTCTGCGCTAACACCTTTTTTACCATCAACGCCCATTCTGCTTAACATTGCTTTTCCTTCTTTGTCCAAATCTTCCTGTGTCATTTGAGAAGCATCTTTTTGTGATACACTTTCTGGAACATCATATACCAATTCCATTGCGGTAATTTTGTTATCTGTTGCATCAAGTTTGATACTTGCTTTCATTCCATAAACTTCCATAGAACAGGTTTTTGATTCTTTTTTAGGTTCTGATGAGCATCCTGCCAATAATAAAGCAGCACATGCGATTGCGAATAATTTTTTCATAGTTTTCTCTCCTCATTTATTTACAAGTAAATTTAATACCTTCCTGACCCTTTTCTGCGTTTTCTACCGTTTCACTAAGTTTTACGTTTTTCGTATTTCCTGTGATACTGAATTTGTTTAGCACTTTAGAATCAGCTTTCATCAAATCGACATGGATATCCATTTTCATGCCGGTACCATCAACTTTCACGGTTGCTTTAACGCCTTCTTCATCACCGCTTAAGCCTAACTGTGTCATCACGGTATCTTCCATCACTTTTAACTGGTCTTTATCTACTTTGGAAGCATCAAAACCAAGCATTTCTTCTGAATAAAGATATTGGATATCCATTGTTTTAATGACATCATCTTCCGCATTCATTTTCATAGACATGCGCATGCCCTGATATTCGGTTGTACATGTTTTAGTTTCTTTTTTTACTTCTTTTGAGCTAGAACCACAACCGGTTAATAAAACTGCCGCAAAAAGAAATGCCATTATTTGTTTATGTTTCATTATGTATTTCTCCATCTTCTAAATATAATATTTTTCATTTATAATCATGAAACTTATTTACATGTAGCGCCGTCTGCTTCTCCACTTTTAACTGTTTCACTTAACTTAATATTTTTTGTGTTGCCTTCCATCTTGAATTGTTTCTTCAAAATATCAGTATCTGCTTTTGTTAGGTCAATATTGATTGTCGCTTTTAAATCTTTTCCATCAGCTTTGAATACTGCGGCAATACCTTCACCTTCCTTAATGCCTAATTGAGATAATACAGCATCTCCCATTGTTTTTAAATCATCTTCTTTTAATTTAGAAACATCTCCACCTAACATAGATCCAGGGAAAACATAAGACATTTCCATCTTTTTAATTACATCATCTTCTGCATCCATCTTAATAGACATTTTCATTCCTGCTTCTTCCATGGAACATGTTTTTGTTTCTTTTTTTGGTTCAGATGAACCACAACCTGCTAATAAAACTGCTGCACATGCGAATGCTAAAAACTTTTTCATAACCATCCCTCTGACAGTATTTTAATCTGTCCCTTTCTATACACATTTATTATACCAAAGGGCTCTTGAAATATCTTCAAAATTGTCGAAAATTGGAAATCCATATCAAAAAGTGGTAAAAAATGCTGTCACATATACGTCTTTTCTATTTTTTTCTATAAATTAAATGCCTTTTGTGTCACGTTTTTATTACCTCTAATAGTAATATGGTCCTCTTCTGTCAAATGGCCTAATAAAACACTGCTATGTTCATCATGCAATTTGATTCTCTCTTTAATTGATTTTGCATCATAATTGGCGTAACAATATAAACACTCATGAGGACAACAATTATAATCCCCGATATCTACACTGGCAATACAGCCACAGACTTGTTCTCTGACACCTTTACCTTTTGGCTTTTCAAATGAATATCCGATTGCCTGGGTAATATCTTCCATATTCATACACGGTCTTGCTTCAATGCCGTACATGGATAAATCTACTTTTTCTGCACAGCTTTGTATATGCATATGATACTTATGGGCAATTTCCCCAAAAGCTTTTCCAATCATCTTCATCTGTGCTTCTTCTAATGGCTGAAGCTTCATTTTAGCCATGTTCTTACGCGTATTTTTATACATATCCACAAAGGAGATAATCACCGTTTCTACATAGCCTTCTAATTGTTTACACAATCGTTCAAATGCACGGCAATGATACTCTATGGTATATACATCGTTTAATAAGATGGGATCATATCTGACAATTACACGTTTAGAGCCCAGTTGACTTGACATCTTCTTTATACCTTCGATAATCGCTTTTTTATCAGGTACTGCCTGTTCAATATCCTTATGATATCCAGTTAATGTGACATGAAATATATAGGGAAAAGGGATTTCTTTTAATCTTGGCAACATAGGCAAAGGATTCTTTGTACAGAAAATAATGACATCAATATTGGCTTCATTCAATATGATTCTGGATATCTGATGTGGATTAAATGGGTTTCTTACATCCACATAGCCTTCTTTTAAGCGGTTAAAAAACCAGTTACTAAAATATGCCGGGATGTCACATCGTCCACTTACGAATAAAATCATATCATCACCTCTGGTATTACTATACAAAAGTTTGATACAGAATACAAATGATTGGATTATAAAAAAGAGAAAAGCATCTCGAATGTGATGCTGAAAGAGAGAGCCTTATAATATGTTTATTTTATAATGAGAAGGGATATCTGGCAGGTGTATCCCTTTTATAAATCACTCATGCTTTTGAAATGTCAGATAAGAAAATGCCTTTACTGCCTCATCATCGGATAGAGGACTGGAAATTCCAATAAAAGTGTTGGTATCTTTTACTTTTTGGATAAAGAATACCTTATCTCCATCAGAATTTGCGTTAAAACGAATAGATGGTACTTCATCTTTAGAATGATCCTCTTTAATGGTTACGCCCTCCATATTTAATGCACGATCACGAAAATTTTCATAATCCGATTGCCTCATAAAATTTCCCTTTAATAACGTTTTATCATCTTTTTTGATAAAGAACTCACCGTCTTTTTGGCTTATTTTATGTCCATCTGACGTATCCAATGTGACATCAACTTTATCACCATTATCGATGTTAAACGTATAACAAAAACTTGTTGTCACATCACATGCACTTAGTCCTGCCAGAATAAGCATACAGAAAAATAAATTCTTAAAAACTCTTTTCATTTAGGTTCCTCTCTTTCTTTACTACGTATGCATTATACCATAAATAGTTTTAGAATGCGTATCACATATCAGTTAGAGGAAACTTTGTAAAAAGGGTCTAAAAACTGTACAATTCGTACCATTTTTAGACCCAATTTCTATTTTATAATGAATTAAGAATATCTTTCATACGTTTCGCAAGACCTTTTGTCTTATCAACGCTTAAGGAGCATACCGCAACACGAATACCTTTATTGACTTTTACAGTATAAATATGCTGTGCCATCAATGCTTCATGATAACGATCACGTAATGCATTATCTTCAATCTTCACGGTAACAAAGAATCCTTCCTTATAAGGATAATATGCCAGTCCACAAGCATCTGCTTCTGATGTAAAGATATCACTTCTTTGTTTCAGTAAGTCCACATAATATGCTTTTTCCTTCATATACGTATCATAGTTCTCTGTTGTGACATATGTGAAGTTGTCCATAGCAGCATTTGGAACATTACTCCATGTTGCACGAGCTGCTTTTTCAAATACGATTTCTACACCTCTGACAATTTCCTGGGTTTTTCCCAACAATACTGCCGCACCACAACGCAAGCCATAAGATGTTAACGCCTTACTACAACTGAACGCAATGACTGCCATTACATTTTCGCTGAATGCATCAAATGTTGCCATATAATCTCTTGAATGAGGTAAATCATATGCATAATCGATATATGCGATATCATTTAATAATACCACTGGTACCTGTTTTCCACATTCATTTAAGAATGCCACAACTTCTTTCCATTCCTCTATCGTGAGTGAATACCCTGTAGGATTGTGACATGGATCATTGATGATCATTAAAAGTTTCTTCTGTGTTTTCATGACTTCCTTACAAGTTTCTTTGAAGCTTGTTAGATTAAAATGATCTCCTTCAAATAATGAATAAGTTTTTACATTCAGATTATCCATGGTTGCCATTAATTTATAAGAACCCCATGCGATTTCTGGAAGGATTACAGTTTCTCCTTCATCCAGAATTTCACTCAACGTGATTGCGACAGCACCAGTTCCTCCAGGTGTTGCGATGACACTATGTGCTAAGCTGCATCCACTAGGTTTTACCACCCAGTTATATACCTGATCACGGAAACTGTCATTTCCTACAAAACTACCAGCATATGCGGCTTTAGTTTCTTTTGGAATATTGTTGTATGGTGTAAATACACTGTCAAATGCAACAATTGTTCCTTCTTCGTTATATAAAGAACCAATGGTCGCATCCACTACATTTTCAGCTCCTACGGCTGCTTTTGCTTCTTTCGCTTTTTTCACAATCGCAAATACTGTATCCTCGATTGGTGTTGTGTTTACCTTACTTTTCACAAAACTCATTTTTCATCCCTGCTTTCTTTTGTATATGCGCCTAATAATTTAACATCTTCACAAACTTCATTCATTTCCATCAACAGCTCCACTACTTTCGTATCCTGTAAATTGCCGTCAATTTCCACATAGAAATAATAAGCCCATGGCTTGTTTTTGATGGATCTGGATTTGATGCTTTCCATATTGAATCCATGTTTGGAAATCACTTCCATTGCCTTTACAAGTGCACCGGCTTCATGCTTTGCGGTAAAGATCATGGAGAAACGATTTCCCTCTTTCACAAGTTTTTTTCCAATAATAATAAACCTTGTTGTATTTTGTTCACTGGTATTGATATCCTCAGCTAATATATCCAGCCCATATAATTCCGCATTTTCTTTAGCGGCGATTGCTGCTTTGGTTTTATCATTTTGCTTTGCGACATATTCTGCCGCAAGTGCTGTGTTTGGATATGGAATCAACTCATATCCACGTCCCTCTAAAAACTGTTTAGACTGGTAAATTGCCTGATCTTTAGAATATACTTGTTTGATATCCTGCAAGGTAGCCCCTTTCACACCCAATAGATTTTGCGATATTTTCAAATCATAGATCTGTTGGATATACACATCATAACGAAGTAAAAGATCCAGCACTTCCCCAACCTCTCCAGTAAATGAATTTTCAAAAGGAATGACACCATAAGCTATTTCATTTTGACATACTGCCTGAAATACATCTTCAAAAGACGCAAAATTTCTTTTCTTTCGATAAGGAAATACTTTTTCACTGGCGATATGGGAAAATGCTCCCTGTACGCCCTGATATCCTACTGTATCATGGTAGATGACAGATTTTTGATAATCCTTACTGATCTTCAACATATCCTCCATGAACGCTAAATAACTATCCTTATATTTATCTTGTTTGATCAGGCCCATATTACGCTTTAATACATCTTTTTCTCTGCCTGTATCCAGAACATCCATTTGATGCTCCACTTTATATCGTATGACATCTTCTACAGCCTGCATCCGCTGTTCAAAAAGATCAGCCATTTGCGCATCTACTTCATTGATTCGCTTTCTAGCATCATCCAGAAGGCTCATTATACTTCACTCCCTTTTTTCCACCCTATTATACAATAATTCCATGGGTATTCATACAATTTTCAGAAAATTTATGAAAAATATATTTGATAAATTTCAATGGCTTGTAAACACATAGGATATGTGTAGTTGATATTTACCTTTTACGATTCTAAAAAACTATTTCCCGATGATCTGAGAAATAGTTTTTCGTTATACTTCTTTTACATTAATGAAATGATAATATCTTTTCCGCTATCTTGCTATCTGTAATCAAATAGTTAATATAACCGCCTACCAAAGCTGCATGAATCGCTCTTGCTTTATCTACGCCACCAGCAATTGCGATCACATTCTGATTTTTTCGTATCTGGTCAAGCTGGATACCAATGATATTTTTTTCAAGATGATCGTCAATTGGGTTGCCTGCCACATCGAAGAAATGCCCACACATATAACCAATCGCACCTTTTTTAATCATCGCTTCTTTTGACTGATCATTTAGAAAACCTGCCCATGTTCCAGATAATTCTTTTGCACGGATACTAGCAATTCCGGTAATGATATAATTTAAATGATTAATTTCCTTAAATGCTTGACGTATGATAGGCTCTTTCATCAGTTCTTCTCTTACAATATCGCTTTCTACATATAATGGGGCATACAACATCGTCTGGGTACCATTATATTTTTCTGTCATCTTACGTACCAGATTAGCGGTATCTAATCCATTATGATATCCCTCCGCAGAACCTCCAGTTAATTGTACAAATCTTACCTTTTTACTGGTTTTAGGTTTCATCTGCTGCACCATCTGATTCAATGTTCTTCCCCAGGAAATACCTACAGAATCACCATCTTTAATCAATCCATCTATGTATTTAGCAGCCTGTTCTCCTAAACGCTTGATAATAAAATCTTTATTTTCATCATTGGATGAATCTGTAATGACAATGGCATCTTTCAGCTGATATTTCTCCTTCAGCATCGTTTCCAGTGTGGTGGATTGTTTCAAAGGATAATTGATTTGTATCTCAACAATCTTTAATTCCTTTGCTTTTTGTAAATAGCGGCACACTTTTGATTTAGAAAAAAACATACGTTTCGCAATGGTTGTTTGTGGCAGATTTTCTTCATAATACATACGTGCAACTTCCGCAATCATGTTCATTTCACTTTCTGAATATTTCTCTTTCATAATGATTTCCCCTTTAGTTATATTGTAACATAACGAGCACAAAAAGAGGCAGCTGCCTCTCATTGAATAAAATCTTCTTCTCGTTTGCTTTTTGGATCAATACAAGCCGGCTGATTGACCTGCCACGCTTTTTCCCATTTATCTTCTGTTAATGGCAGTGCCATATCGCCAGTTTCCTTTCGCCATGTTTCCAGTTTTTGTTTCATCATTTGATAAACTTCCTGATATTCTTTTTCCTGTATTACATTGTGTTGCTCCAGCGGATCGTTTGCTAAATCATATAATGCCAGCATACATTTCTCCTTATCCAACATGCCATGCTCCATATAATACTGTTTGGTTGGAGAATTATCGATATTTGATCTATTAATTTTTTCATAATCTCCATAGTAACAAATCAGCTTATAATCTTTTGTACGAACACATCTTGCTGGTTCATAGGATGTATGGAAGTTGATTTCCGCAAATACTGCTTCATCCATTTCTTCATGTAGATTGGAAAATACTTTCGCAAAACTTTTTCCCTGATAGCCATCATCTTTTTCTATTCCTAATAAGTCACATATCGTTGGCGCAACATCAATTTGAGATACCAATCCCTTTATATGTACGCCTTTGACTATAGGTTTAGGATCTCGCATAATCAATGCCACATGAATACCTGAATCAAACAGTGTACATTTTGCGAATGGATAAGGTACCCCATGATCAGTGGTAAACATAATCAGAGTATCATCATAATGACCTGTTTCTTTCAACATATGAATGATTTTCCCAAAGTTTTGATCAAACATTTCCACTGAACGCATATGTCCTGCATAATCTTTCCTTACTTCCATGGTATCCTTTAAAAACTCTGGTAGATGAAGTGCTCGTAGTTCTTCTTCACTCATATCTATATCCGGATATTCACGATGTGTACTAAAGAAACCCATGGACACAAAGAATGGTTCTTTTTTTTCTGTTTTCAGCCATTGGCATAAGGCATCTGTATTATGGGCATCCCATTCCACCAGATCTTTATCTTTATATTCGCTGCAGCTGGTTGTGATATTTTCCTGATAACCAATTTTATCTGCACCTAATTGATGATCTTTATAACGGCCGTATTCATGCTGGATACCACACAACACTGTATGATATCCTTCATGATTTAAACGTTGTACGATATGATTTCCATAATCGTGTATCTCAAATCCTCTATTTCCAAGCCCCAGCATACCATTGGTATGCGGATATCGACCAGTCAATAAAGAAGCACGACTTGGAGAACATGTTGGAGAACAGCAATATGCTTCATCAAAGCACACGGCATCTTTCGCAAAGGCATCTAAGTTTGGTGTATGGATATGGATATCATAGGGTTGAAAATAGATACCGCTGTCATGTGTATGAATGTATAGGACATTCTTTCTCATTCACTAATTCCTAATGCTTGTATTTTCTCTTTTAATTCTGTTTTTGAAAGAAGATTTTTTAAACCGACAACTTTGGTCTTTTCACGTACTTTAAAGTTTTTAACAAATGCTTCACTGATGATAATCAAATCAAAATCATTTGCGATTGATTGAGCTTCATCAAGACTTGTGTGATGAATCGTTGCCTGTATACCTAATTCTTTTAATACCTGTTGTGCTCTGGTTTTCATAATCTGACTTGTTCCCATACCACAGCCACACGCTACCATAACTTTTAACATATGTTTATTCCTCCTCTACTTCTAAATCAAAGTAATGTTCTTTATTTTTTCTATATTGAATTTGTGGAATTGCCAGCATCAATACGACGCCTAAGATCAATCCTGGAACTGCTAAATATTTCATTAAGATACCAAGTGCAGGCCATAAGGTTGCCCAGTCAAGATTTCCTACATAACCACCGAATTTTGCCATATCGAATAGATATAAAGCTCCGGCACTTCCTAAGATTTGTAGTAATCCAGATCCTACACAAAGGATGATCAACGCTTTGTATCCACCCTTCATATTCGCATATAAACCAATCGTTGCATTGTCATAGAATAATGGAACGAAGCCTGGAATAATCATCAATGGAGATTTAAAGATCAATAATCCTGCGATGGCAATCATCTGTCCAACTGCACCAAATAAGAAGCCTAATACAACAGCATTTGGTGAACCGAATGCATATGTGGCAGCACAATCGACTGCTGGTAAAGAACCTTTTAATACTGAATTTGAGATACCATTGAATGATTCAATCATTTCACCAACGAACATTCTGACACCTGTACGAAGGATAACCAGATTGACTGCGAAGGATGCACATTTTTCAAAGATATACACAATGAAGGAAATATTAGCCGGGAATGCGGCAGTATCTACACTTCTCAATAAAGGCTCACCAATGATACATAGAATGATGCCAAAGAAGATCAACATCAACAGTGTTGTGGATACAACATAATCTTCTAAAATCTTTAAGGCGCCTCCCATATTCATACTGTCAACGCCTTTATTTTTATCACCCAGTTTTGCGCCAAATTTATGTGCAATCCAGATACCAAGCATCTGCTGGTGACCTACGGCAAATCCTGCATTTTCGGTTAATTCCTGTGTTGCTTCGACTGTCATATTAGAGAATACTGCCCAATATGTACCAATTAATAATCCAACTGCGACAATACCCACAAAGTTTTGCAGAGATGGAATTAGATAATATACAATCCATGTTGCTACTGCAGTTTGTGTAACCATAATGTGTCCGGTTGTGAATAGTGTTCTGACTTTTGTGAATTTACGGAAGAATACCAGAACGATATTCCAGATAAATGCGACAAGCAATGTCAACATTGCGAATGATGTAACGACTCCAATACTTTCTAATGCGCTGTTTGCGGCAATATATGCGATATTAGGATCTATAACGGCTGCTTTTAGTTCAAATTTTTGTTGAATTCCTGTAAGAATTGGTGTAATGGTTCCTGCAAGTGCTTTTGCTCCAACTTGAAGGATCATATATCCAACAACTGCCTTAATGAAACCTGCCAGCACCTCATACCATTTCCTCTTTAACAGAATGTATCCTATCATGACGATCAATCCGATAAAGATTGCCGGGCGAGATAAGATGTTGTTAAAAATAACCACCCAGATTTGATTTACGATATCTAACATAGATATTTCTCCTTTCAATATTGTAAGCGCTTATCTGATTCTAATTATAAAATTTAATTCAAATAAAGCAATATTTTTATAATTTTTGCAATTAATTTCATTTTCTGTTTTTATTATCGTGAAATTTTTCTTATATTGGATATATAACTGCAAATATTCCCATTTATAAAGAAGGATATACCTATAGGAAATTGAATTTTTCAGCTGGCACATCCTGGTTAGACGGCACTAAAAAAGACCAGTTTATGCAACTGATCTTCTTGCTTTTATAAACGTTTTCCTAATTCGTATGCCTGTGCTGGATAATTTGATGCTTCTATATCTTCACGCAAATACATGCCCAATGCATAAACACTGCCAATTTGTGTCCAGTGCAGATATTTCCATATCGCTTCAAAGTGATGCTTCAGTGCATCAAAGGTATCATCATCCGTATCCCCACAAGATGCTAAAACAATTACTTTCTTAGGCATTTCTCTAAGTTTGGTATTATTGGCATAGAAACGATCGATAACGGCTTTGATTTGTGTACTCATTCCAAAGTAGTATAATGGTGTCACAAACACGACAATATCTGATTGAAACAACATGGGATTTAATATTTCCATACCATCTTTGAATACACATCCATCATTTCCTTTTCGACATGCATCACATGCAATACATGGATGCACCAGTTCCTCTGCTGCATCATATACGTTGATTTCATGGCCTGCTTCCTTCGCACCTTGCATAAATTTTTCCATCATTAAGGCGGTGGTGCCCATTTTATGAGGGCTGCCATTTATCATTAATATTTTCATAAGTATCACTTACCTTTCTTCTTAATTTTATCATAACATTTTTTAGTTCCTTTACAAGGTATCTCTTTTATTTTCTGAAATAGATTGTTATACTTAACTTGGAATAGGAGAGATCATGATGAATATAAATATTATAATTGAACATCATCAAGATGGCTGCATGATATTTTTAGAGGATTTTACAGGTGCATTTACAAGAGGGAAATATGTTGCAGAGGCTTTACAAAAAGTAGAAAAAGAACTTAATACTTATCTATTGTGGAGAGATCATCAACAATTAACTGAATCTATCCAAATGAAAAATATTATTGTTACACAAAAAGAAAAAAGTAATGCAAAAGTCTGTGATGGTGACACTGAAATATTATTCCATAAGGAATTAGAACCGTTGACATATGCAGAATATGAATATATGAAAGAGCTAGTACTTCGTTCCGCAAAAGATTTTCAAACATTATATGAAAGCATTCCTGACAAAAATTATTATCGTAATCCTGTAAGGAAAACATTTTATGGATTAGTCCCAAGAACTGCAAAAGAAATGTATGAACATACAAATGGTGTCACAAATTTTTATTTGAATGGATTTCATTTACAAATTGATGATCAGCATGATCTGTATACTAATCGTGTTCTCGCAATGAAACTATTAGATGAAAATTTTAAATCTTTCAATGGAATCGTCAAAACAGTTCGTGGTGAAGCATGGACCATATCTAAAATATTAAGAAGATTTATATGGCATGATCGAATTCATGCCAAGGCTTTGTATAAATTAGGTTGTTTGAAATGGGAAAATCAAATAGAAAATCCATTTTTCTTTGAAAATCTATTAAACAGAAAATAAACAATCGTATTATCATTGCATATCTTTATAGTAAATAAAAGGCACTTCAAATTGTGCCTTTCATTTGATTGATATAACTTTCATAATGTTTAAACTTTCTTTATTTCTGTATCTTCTATGATATTTCCTTTTTCTATATTTGGTTCAATAAAATGTTGTAAAGAATATTCCCAAAGTGTTTGAGAACCATCTGCCGTATTGCTGTTTCTATTTAATATCTGGCTTAATTGCACTCCTTTTTCTTTCCAGGACTTGCCATTCGTTGCGGCATTTAACATGGTAGGTTGAATATTATCCATGGTATGCGCAAACTTTGCTTCCGGTGTAGTACCTTCCTCAAATTCATCCCAAAGTGCTCTTAACTTATCTCCTTGATCACTTGGCAATAAACCAAAAATACGATCAGCCGCCATTAATTCACGTTCTCGCTGTGTTTTCTTTGCTTCTTCATCATATGCAAAGGTATCACCTGCATCAATTTCCACTAAGTCATGAATCAATAACATACTGATGGTTTTTAATACATCAATTTTTTCATTTGCATATTCGCTTAATAACAGTGTCATGATTGCCATATGCCAGGCATGCTCCGCATCGTTTTCTTTACGTTTTGCGCCAGTCAAATACGTTTGACGACCAATAAATTTTTCTTTATCAATTTCTCTACAAAATGCAAATTGTTTCTCTATTCTTTCTTTATCCATGAGATACACTCCTTTTTACTGTTAGTTTGATTATAGGCGACATTTCCCACATAATCAAGAAGGAATTGTTTATATACTTGATACAGGCACAACTTGTATATCTCTGTTTAAAGGATAGCTTTTTAGTGTATTACATACAATCACTCGATTTTCAATTGGATACATAGAACCCTCTAATTGTTTAAAGCCTTTCACACTTCCCAGATGAAATGATACACCTTGTTTAATTTCTATTAAAGACATTTTCCCTTCATATAGTAATACCAGATCAACTTCATTTTGATTATTATCACGATAGTAATAAGCCTGGAATGGTTGCTTATTATTCAAAAATGTTTTTCTTATTTCATTGACCACAAACGTTTCAAAAAAAGCCCCTGATAAATTTGAAATACGTAGAGTTTCAGGATGGTTCATTTTAATCAAAAAAGTTGCTAAACCTGTATCACTAAAATACATCTTACTCGTTCTTACAATTCTTTTTGCGATAGAATGATCATTATATGGCTGTAAAAAATATATAAGTCCTGTAGCCTCCAAGATGGATAACCAATTCTGAATTGTTTTACCACTGATTCCAAGTCTTCTTCCCAAATCAGCAGCATTAACCTGCTGGGATGTCATTGCGGCTAAATATTCAAGAAAATCGTGGAATTTTATTTTATCTTTGACATTGATGAATTCCGTAATATCACGATCCACATAAGTTGAGATATAATTCTCATAATAATCATTGATTACTTTTTCACTTCGATATAATTCAGGATACATCCCCTTGCATATCAATTGAAAGATTTCTTTTACGTCTAAAGGATTATCATTTTGATATAAACATGCCCTATTTTGTGTTGGAATGTAAATTTCTGTTTTTCTTTGCATTATTTCATCTAGCCCTAATGGCTCCATTTGTATAATACTAGCGCGACCTGCTAAAGATTGTGTTACATTTTTCATAAGGTGGAATGCTTGTGAACCTGTTAGTAAAAACATTCCATTTGCTTCGCCTGTTTCTAATCTTTTCATGTTGACGATTTCTTCAATCACTTCAAATAATATTGGAGCATATTGGACCTCGTCAATGATCAATGGAAAATGGAATTGTTGTAAGAAATATTTAGGATCTTTTATCGCTATTTTTCTTTGATCAATGTTATCTAATGATACATAATCGAAGTTTTTGTCTTTTACAAATTCATATGCAAGAGTTGACTTTCCAACTTGTCTTGCTCCTGTAATAATGACAACAGGATAATTATTTAATGCAATTTCTACCTGTTTTTTTATAGCTCTTTGATACATAAAAAGCGCCTCCTTTTCATACAATTATGAAGTGCAACTTCATTTTAACACTTTATTAGGTCTTTGTATACTAATATTTTCTTCCAAAAAAAGTCACACACTTTTATTTCATGATTCATCGTGATAAGATAAAAATTCAATTTTAATTACCTGCCAAAAAAAGTGCTTTAGTTAAAAAATAAGCACTTTTTGTATATTGAAAATTTTCTATCCCTTATTTCGCCATCATATAAATCTTTTCCATATCTTCAATGGTTAGCACTTTAAACTTTCCAATTGTACGATTTTCTTCAAAACTACATTTATATGAAAGCTCTTTGATTTCCTTATCAGTAATATCTCTATTTAAAAGTTCATGAAGATTAATTGGCATGTCAATTTCTTTAAAGAATTTTTCGGTAGCATCAATTCCAGCCAAAGCAGCCTTTATATCATCAGCTTCACGAATATCCCAAACATTTCTAGCGTATCTAGCAAATCGTTCAGGTTTTTCTTGATATACATATCTTGCCCAACTTGCCCAAATTGCTGCTAATCCTGCTCCATGTGCAACCTGGAACATCCCACCTAATTCATGTTCCAATTGATGACAAGCCCAATCGCCATATGTCCTGCTGCCTGTTATGTCATTATGAGATAAACTTGCAGCCCACATTACCTCAGCTCGTGCATCATAATCATTAGGATGATCTTTCAGTATTTTAGCATTCATAATGACTACTCGCATCAAACTTTCTGCAAATTGATCATTTAATTCTAATGTTTTCACTTTATTAAAATATCTTTCCATTGTATGCATCAGAATATCGGTACAACCACTTTCTGTTTGATAATTAGGTAATGTGTATGTCAATTCTGGATTAAGTATAGCAAACTTGCAAATACCTAATTCATGGTTTAATGCACGTTTATAGCCACCTTCTTCATTTGTGATCACACTAGAATTACTCATTTCACTTCCTGTTGCAGCTATAGTTAATACAACACCAACAGGTAAACATGCTTTTGGCTCTTTCTTGCCTAAATAATAATCCCATACATCCCCTTCATTCATAACGCCATATCCAATTGCTTTAGCGGAATCAAGAACACTTCCTCCACCTACAGCTAGAATAAAATCAATATTTTCTTCCTTACATATTGAAATACCTTCTCTTACTTTAGATAATACTGGATTGGATACAACTCCTCCTAACGTAACATAATCAACGTTGTGTTCTTTTAATGAATTACATACAATGTCTAATAAACCACTTTTTTTAGCACTATTACCTCCATAATGTACTAGTACTTTTTTATAACAACTTTTTTCTAATATTTCTCCTACTTTTGTTTCTTGTTTCTTTCCAAAATACACTTTAGTAGGAGCGTAGAATTCAAATCTATCCATATTTTATCCTCAATTACCAATAAAGTTTTGCCTTATCAATGGAACTGAATAATTCCATTTTTTGTGCTATAACCTTTTTGGCTTCTTGAATGGCTGGATCTAATACTTTTGCAGGCACAAATCCTCCTGTTGTATCCAAAACCTCTTTTACTTTAGCAAAATATGCACTCTTAAAATCGCTTGAAATATTAATTTTAGAAATACCGATTCTACAAGATTCAGCAATTTCATCATCAGGATTATTACTTCCACCATGTAATACCAATGGTACAGGCGCAACTTTCTTAATTTCTTTCAATAATTCTAATTGTAATTTTGGAACATATCCTTTTGGATAAATGCCATGTGCAGTTCCAATGGCAATTGCTAAACAATCAACACCTGTTTTTGTGACAAAATCTACAACTTCATTTGGATCAGTATATGTAATGTTATCCACGCCACCTTCATCTGAATTTCCAATTGCTCCAATTGTTCCGATTTCACCTTCAACAGTAACATTTGCTGCATGAGCTAATTCTGTTACTTTTTTACTTAATGCTACATTTTCTTCATATGTCAACATAGATCCATCAATCATTACAGATGTAAAACCTGCTTTAATAGCTCTCATGATTTCCTCTAATGTTTTTCCATGATCTAAATGTAAGGCAAATGGTACTTTACTGTTCGCTAAACGCATTCTCACATATTCATAAAATTCAGGTGTAGCAAAATTAAATTCACCTGGTGAAACTTGAATAATAGCTGGTGCATTTAAACGTTCTGCTTCCTCTACAACCGCGCGAAACAAACAGCTTTCTGTTGCATTATATGCTCCTACTGCAAAACCATTTTCATGTGCTACATCTAGTAATTCTTTCATTGTTAATAACATATCATCTTCTCCTTCACGATTCTTCCCGTTATCTATCCATTAAATATTTTCAATCTTTATTTCATCATCATTAATATCTGTATTCGCACCAAAATCAATATCGTTTAAATCAGCGATTTCATCTTCTTCAGTTACAGGTTTTTTAATTAATGATAAAATAACACCAGTAATTATAGAACCAATAGCTAATGCCACACAGAACATCATAGGATTCGTAAATAAAGGAACTGTTAACATTCCACCATGTGGAATTGGAGATCCTGTACCCCAAACCATGCATAATCCACCAGCTACAGCTGAACCGCAAACGCATGCAAATACTACGCGGAATAAATCACGAGCTGCAATAGGTATAACACCTTCAGTAATCATACAAATGCCCATTGGAACTGCTGCTTTTAATTGTTCTTTTTCTGCTTTTGTATATTTATTTCTTGTTAATAAGCATGAAATTGCAATACCAAATGGTGGAATCATTGAACCAACGAATTTAACTGATTCAGGGCCAATAACACCATCAATCATCAAACCATTAACGAACGTTGACATTGTTTTGTTCACAGGGCCTCCAAAATCGAAACAAGCCATACCACCTAAAACAGCACCGAATACAAATTTACTTCCTGATTGTAAACCAGTAATCCACTCAGTTAAGACATTCATTAACCAAACAAATGGTTGTCCTAACAATGTATACATTAAGATTGCACTAACTGCAGTTACTAAAACAGGAATAATCATAATTGGCATTAATCCCTGAATAGCTTTTGGTACGCGAATATATTTTTTACATGCTAATACCAAATAACCCACTAAGAAACCGCCAACTAAACCACCAATAAATCCTGCTTTAATTGCTGAACAGATAAAACCAATAATCAAACCTGGAGCAATTCCTGGTCTATCACCAATGGAATAAGCTACACCTGCTGTAATTACTGGAACTACAGCTGACATACCAAAGCTACCAGCTTGATACAAATAATACCCAATACCTGCAGTTGAATTACGAACATCTGAATCGATAACCTGCCCTAATGCCATACAAAGACCGGCTGCTACTACCAATGGAATCATGTAGCTGATTCCTGTTAGAATATGTTTTTTAATCTCAAATTTTTTTCTTGTCTTTTCCATATTTCTTCCTCTCCCGCTTTATTTTTTAGCTAAAGCTTTCTCCACTTTTTCAATTAAACCTACTGGATTTTTCAAAACAGTATTTGTACCTACTCTGATAAGGGGCTTTCCTTTAAACCGTTCCTCACCTGAAATTTTCACATCTACTGCTAAAATCACAACATCTGCATTTCTAATGTCTTCTTCTGTTAACTCGTCTTCTATACCTATTGTTCCCTGAGTTTCAACTTTCACTTCATGCCCACGGGCCTTTGCTCCTTTCATAAGTTTTTCTTTGGCCATGTAAGTATGCGCAATTCCTGCAGTACATGCTGCTACACCAACAATCTTCATCTTGGCACCTCCCTTCCTATTTAAATAAATCTATTACTTCACTAGGACTTTCTGTTACAAATAATTTTTTTGTAACATTTTCATCACATAGTGCAATAGCTATTTGTGAAAGCAGTGATACTAACTCTGATTTATCTGTATCTTTAACTGCCATCATAACGAATACTTCAATTGGTTTATCATCAAGAGACTCCCATTCAATTGGCGTTTGTGATCTTCCAATAGCGATACATGTTTTCTCAACACCTTTAGACTTTCCATGTGGTATAGCTAAGCCATCACCCATTCCAGTTACACCCTCAGATTCTCTAAAGTAAACATCTTTTTTAAATTGTTCTCTATCACACAAAACGCCGCTTCTGTCAAATAAATCAACCATTTCTTCAATGATTTCATCTTTTGTTTTCCCTTTTAGTTTTAAATCAATCCTTGATTCGTCCATTACATCTGAAATTTTCATACTACCCATTCCTCCTATTGAATCAGGCACTTATAAAAGTCCATAGGACTTTGTAGTGCTACAAGATTTTCAACACGTTCTCTTGTATCTACCAGCTCTAAAAATGACTTATAAAACGAACGCATTTTTCTGATTTCTATATCACAATCAGCTTTTAAGACTAAGACTGCAATAAAATCTACTTTTTCTTTAACATCCCATTGGATGGGAGTCTCTAATGTCACAAAACATACTTTTGAAATATAAATTTCAGTTTGTGAACCATGTGGTATAGCGACTCCATTCCCTATAGAAGTTGGAGTTTTTTCTTCTCTGTCTAATAAAGTCATTAAGAAGTTCTCTTTCGCATATCCTTTTTTCACTAATTGCTTATGTACTTGTCGTAATACTTCTTTTTTACTTTTTCCTTTGACGCGAGTAAATATTAAATCTGGATCAAATAATTGATGACAAATTTTATCAAAATGAACTTGTTCTTCTTTTTTTCTATTAATTTCTAATAACTTTGTATTAATAGCTTTCATACTACTTTCTGATAATAATCCATCAATTTCTACAGCTCTGCTTTCGTTTTCAAGATTTGAAAGAGTCAAGATCATCTCAACATTTTTATATTTTTTAAATCGAAACTCATGAACAGTAATAATATCTATGATGTTAATTTTAGGAAATGTTCGCATAATTTTTTCTTTTAACATCATATTGATTCCAAAACCACTAGAAGAAACCAAAACTGTATTGATATTTTCAGCATTTCTATCTATCGCCGCCTGAATATAAATTACAATGTAACTCAATTCATCTTCAGTAATTTTCAAATCGAAATATTCCTCTATCAACATACTTACAATCCATACCACACGGAATGTATCAGGAAATTCTTTTTTCAGATATGCTGTCATCCGGGATCCAGATTCACGTTTATATTTCAATCGAAATAAACATGGTTTTAAATGTAATTTTAATGCTGTAAATAATGTTTCATCTTTCATTAAATCCATATCCAAAACATCGCTTAAGACTTCCATAATCTTATGTACAAAATCTTCAACTTTTGTATTAAACTCAAAGAAGAACTTTTGTGTGTCTGTAATATCTCCAATATCTGTTAATCTAGAACATAATAATTGTATAGTAAGAAAAGCAATATCCTCCTCTATAGCAACTTGATGAAAATGTGTAAATACACTATCCAATACATATTTTGCGAATTCATATTCTGTATGTTCTTGCAATTGTTCTATGTCGTGTTGCTTGAATACTGGCATAGATTGAAATGCATTTCGATGAAGGGCTAAGGAAATATATATTGCTACATCTTGGAATGAGTCTTCAGCAAATTCAAAATTCCATTTACGTTCACTTTGCAAAATAATCTCTGTTATCACAGTTACATCAATTCCAGGGCAAATAAATGTTAGTTCTGCTTGATAATTTGCTGCAGCATATTTTGAAATAAAGTTTCTAACTGCCAATCGATAATCAACCTCTTCAAAAGCTAAGGTTAATCCTAAATTGCGATTACTAATCATACGAACATGGTATTTAGATAGCCATTCTTTAACTTCTTGAACAACTTTTAGAGTAGTTGGTAAACTCAAATATAATCGATCAGATAAAGCCTTTGTACTAATATAAGCTTTATCCGCATTTTTCAAAAGAACTCTTAATACATTGTATACACGTTGATCTTTACCTACTTTCGTCTCTACATCTTGATCTTTTTGTATAATTTGATGTATTTGAAACCTTTGTTCTTCATTTGCTTCTAACCAAATACCGAAATGTCTTTTTTTCTGAATCGTGCCTAAACCATTTTCTTGTAAGAATACATCTACAATATCGATTTTCGTTCTAACGCTTTTTTCGGAGATCCCTATTTCCTGAGATAACCATGCCACTGTTACCGTTTCAGTATTAAGAAGTAACTCCAAAATTTTTCTGTTATTACTATCAACTTTCTGTGTCATGTTTTACCTCCTGACTATATTTTATAGTAATTGTAAGTTTTACAAATAAAAACATGTGGTATTTAATAACGGTACTTTTTTATTCCATATATCCACCTTTCATAGGCGAAACTGCATGTTTAGAATACAATGATATAACACCTGTTGTATATTTTGGTTTTTTAGGTATCCAAAGTTCTTTCCTTCTTTTAAGTTCTTTTTTAACTTCTTCATCGCTTTTTTCTTCACCTTTAAAGCCAATGATATTAATTTCTCTTTTTTCTATATCAAACCGTATTAAATCGCCTTCTTCAATTAATGCGATTGGTCCACCCTCAGCTGCTTCTGGTGAAACATGTCCAATCGCTGGTCCTTTACTAGCTCCTGAGAAACGCCCATCTGTAATTAGAGCAATTGATTTATTTAATTCTTCATCAGAAGAAATTGCTTCCGTTGTGTAAAACATTTCAGGCATTCCACTTCCTTTTGGTCCTTCATAACGAATGATTACTGCATCATTGGGATGTATTTCATGATGTAAAATAGCATATATTGCATCTTCTTCACAATCAAACGGTTTTGCATATAGTGTCGCATGAAACATCTCTTTTGCCACAGCTGAATGTTTTACCACTGCCCCTTCAGGTGCTAAATTTCCCTTTAATATTGCAATAGTTCCATTTTTACCAATTGGATTATCAAATGGACGAATCACATCAATCGCTTTTATTCCCCATTTATCTAAATAAGACTCAGATTTTTCATAAAATCCTGAAGCTTTTAAGTCATCTAAATTTTCTCCAATTGTTTTACCAGTAACTGTTTTTTCGTCTAAATAAAGCATAGATCTAATTTCTTCCATTACCCTAGGTACACCACCTGCATAATAGAAAAATTGTGCTGGCCATTTCCCCGCTGGACGAATATCCAATAAATAATGAGCATTTCGATGAATTCGATCAAAATCATCTGCTTCTAACTGAATCCCAAATTCCTTTGCTATTGAAGGTAAATGCAGTAATGAATTAGTTGATCCTGAGATTGCTGCATGCACCATTATCGCATTTTCAAAACTTCTTTTTGTTACAATATCGCTTGCTTTCATGCCTTTTTTCGCTAATTCTACTGCAAGCATACCTGCTTTATGAGCCATATCTTTTAATTCATGACTTGTTGCAGGCATTAATGCACTACCCGGTATCATAAGTCCTAATGCTTCAGCCATGATTTGCATAGTACTTGCTGTTCCCATAAATGAGCATGCACCACATGTAGGACAAGCATGGTGTTTATAATAATCTAATTGTTCTTTCGTTATCTCATTTCTTTCATATTGAGCGCTATACATGCCTATTTGTTCTAACGTTAATAAATTAGGCCCAGCTTCCATAACGCCCCCTGTTATCACGATACTTGGAATATTTAGCCTTCCAATTCCCATCAAAATTGCTGGCATACTTTTATCACAACTTGCAATAAAAACCCCTGCATCAAAAGTTGTCGCATTTCCATGTATTTCTATCATATTCGCTATCATGTCACGACTTGGTAAAGAATAATTGATGCCATCATGTCCTTGTGCCATTCCATCGCAAATATCTGTTACATAATATCGTGCTTCTTTTCCGCCATTTTCTTTGATTCCTGATGCCGCTTCTTCTACGAACCAATTTAGATGTGCACTTCCGGGATGACTTTGTCCATATGTGCTTTCTATCATAATCTGTGGTTTATCTAAATCTTCCAGTGTCCACCCCATTCCAATTCTCAATGGATCCATTTCAGGGGCAATTGCCCTTATTGTTTGACTTTTAAATTGCATATTACTTTTTTCTCCTTTCGCTTTACGCTTCTTTATTTCAAACATATCATTAAGGAAACCAGTTGTCAACATTTAAAATACAACATGTTTTATTTTAAATTCACTATTGACATTTAAACATGTATGCATTATCCTTGTTTTTGAAAACAACATGTTGGTTTTTAAAGTGGATATCAAAACAGGAGGATATATTATGTTTGAATTAGTTAACAACCGTCAACTTATTTTTGGAGAAAATAAGATCAATGAAGTAGGAAAACTTATAAAATGGTATGGGTGTAAAAAAGCGTTTTGTGCTGTTTATCCAGAAGGTGAGCATGTATATAACAAAGTCAAATCATTGCTTGAAGAAGAAGGTATTGCATCAATTAGTTTTTATAAAGTAGGTAAAGAACCTGATATGCATATCATTCATGAAGGTCGTGATCTTTTTAAACTTGAAAATTGTGATTGTACCATTGCTATCGGTGGAGGTAGCGTAATTGACACTGCTAAAACTGTTGGTATGCTGGCAGTAAATGAAGGTAATGTTGATGATTATCAGATGCATGGTAAAGAAGTAAAAAAAGAACCACCTTTATTTATTGCCATTCCTACAACTTCTGGAACAGGTGCAGAAGCAACAAAAACAAGTGTTGTTACAAATAATGATAATGGTTTGAAAAAAAGTTTATATCACACATCAATGATTGCCGATATCGTCATATTAGATCCAAATTTAACTTTAGGTCTACCAAAAAGACTAACAGCAGCAACAGGTATGGATGCCTTAAGCCACGCTATTGAATCCTATGTATCATTGAATGCATCTCCAATGACTGAAATGTTTGGTTTAAAATCAATTGAACTGATTAATCAGTATTTGGAAAAAGCATATCACAAACCAGATAATTTAGAAGCACGCGGTGGAATGATGCTTGCCAGCTATTTAGGGGGATGTGCTATAACAGCTGGTATAGGCATCGCTCATATTATGGCTCAGCCACTTGGCGCTATTTATCATATTCCTCATGGGGATGCTTGTTCTATTTTCTTACCTATTGCAATGGAACTTAATTTACCTTATGCAACAAAGAAATATGCCAAAATAGCAGAGGCCCTTCATGTTTATGATTCTACTGCATCTAATCAAAAAAATGCAATGAACGCTATTCAACGCGTAAAAGAGATTCGTGCCGCCATTGATGCACCTAATTGTTTAACACCTTATATAAAGAACAGTCCTACAATAGATGAAATCATTGACATAGTGAAACGTACAACTGGTCATATTACATGTAATCCTAAACCTTTGAACGAACAATTAATCTTTGATGCCTTCCGTATGGCTTGTGATAAAAGCAAGTAATTGTTTAGGACAAAAAAGCGTGATATAATGTAAAAGCAAAAAGCAAGGGGGGATTTTATGCCTAAAAAGGTATTTCTTTACGATATGACGGCAAAAAAACTCAAAGAAAAAATTTTTGATGGCACCTATCCACCAGGAAGTCTACTTCCTTCAGAGCGAGAAATAGGTGAAACTTACAATGTTGATAGAACAACTGTAAGAAAAGCGCTACAGGTTCTGGTAAATGAAAGCTTAGTTGAAAAAAAAGCTGGAAAGGGAACTGTTGTAAAAGACTTAAATGATACAACCATATTTCCTACAAAAGAATCAGAAAATATACCAGATCCTTTACCAAAAACAAGCATATATGATAAAGAAATTGCATTTTTTCTTCCCCGTAATGCTCAAAACAGTGATCGAATACGGCAGCCTTTTTATTCTCAATTATTCTATGTTATTCAAGAAGAATGTCAAAAGTTGGGTTTTTCACTCATCTATTTAACTTTAGATGAAGATGACGATTTAGAGAAAATACTAAGTAGCAGAAGGTTTTCTGGTGTTTTCTTTGTAAGTAATGTAAGCAAACAGCATCTTTCCTATGCAATAGAGAAGAAAATACCTGCTGTTTTAATTAACTCTTTTCATCCTGAAATGCCTTCTGTATTATCAGATAATTTTCAAGGAGCATATCAAGCATGTAAAGAATTGATAAAAAAAGGACATAAAAAAATCGCAATTATTAAAGGTGAAGAAAATTACACAACAAATAAAGAACGACTAAGAGGAAGTCTTTCTGCATTAAGAGAATTTAATATTCCAATTCAATCATCCTATATTCTAGGTGAAAACTCATGGGAATTTGACGATGGTTTTAAAGTTATGAAAAACTTTTTACAAACAGCAAATCAACTTCCTACTGCTGTCTTTGCATTTAATGATCGATTAGCTTTAGGGGCTATGCAAGCTATTCAGCAAGCTGGCTTAAATGTTCCTAAAGATATAAGTATCATAGGTTATGATAATTCAGAGCAATCTAAATTAATCTATCCTAGATTATCTTCAATAGAAATTAATGTATCAATTATGGGATCCGCTTCCGTCTTTACATTACTTCAACAAATGAATTATTATCAATCTTTACCAATTAAAATATTAATTCCTATTCAATTAATTGAAAGAGAGTCTATTATAGAAATAAATTAACTAAAAAGCCACATTAACTGATACGATTCTCAAAAGTAGACAGTACAAATAATTAAAACGTACTGAATA